>JAUVIY010000232.1 GCA_030592625.1 Spirochaeta sp.
ATTCCCGATATCCGAACTGGACCCGGTGGTCGTTCCGGCAGGCCGCCCGGCGGCGGGGCGTCTATGTTGATTTGAGTTCCCATGCCGGAACCGATGTCGATTTTTCGCGATTCGCCGAGGCGGTGAGGAAACGGTATCCGGCACTGAGAAGGAAAATCCTCTACGGTTCGGATTACTTCCTGACTCATTTGAAGGATCCGGACATCCGTGCATTCCGGGACCGGCACCGGGAATACTTTAGCGGGTGGTGGCGAGCCATGTCGATTACCAATCCCGGACGTTTCCTACGGCACTAATGTTGTACTCGATATCCTTGCGTTATTATTGACACTCCGACGGCACAGTGATTAGCTATGGCTGCGTGGTTGAATCCGCTTGGAATGACCTTCAGATGGTCACATATATGGTTAAAAATTTACCGTAGGACGGACATTTGGATCCGTTCGGGAGGATATAGGGAATGAGTGAACATAAGACATGGTCCGGACGACAGAGCTCCACCTGGAGAACCAAGGTCGGTCTGGCTGAAATGCTCAAAGGCGGCGTCATTATGGACGTGGTGACCTCTGAACAGGCGAAACTCGCCGAAAATGCCGGCGCTTCAGCCGTTATGGCTCTGGAACGTGTTCCTGCCGACATTCGTGCCGACGGCGGTGTATCCAGGATGTCCGATCCCAGGATGATTAAGGGAATTCAGGAAATCGTCAGCATCCCCGTCATGGCCAAGTGCCGGATCGGTCATTTCATGGAAGCCCGAATCCTTGAAGCTCTTGGAGTGGACTTCATCGATGAAAGCGAGGTTCTCACCCCCGCCGACGACCAGTACCACGTTGACAAGAACCTCTTCAAGGTGCCTTTCGTCTGCGGCTGCCGCAATCTCGGCGAAGCCCTCCGGCGTATCGGCGAAGGGGCGGCCATGATCCGCACCAAAGGCGAAGCCGGTACCGGCGACGTCGTCGAGGCCGTTCGCCACATGCGCACCCTGATGGACGAAATTCGCACCCTCACATTACTGCCCAGGGACCAGCTGATGACCGCCGCCAGGGATATGGGAGCTCCCTACGACCTGGTAGAGGAAGTGGCCCGGATCGGTCGGCTGCCGGTTCCCAATTTCTCCGCCGGCGGTGTGGCCACCCCCGCCGATGCCGCCCTGATGATGCACCTGGGTGCCGAATCGGTGTTTGTGGGTTCAGGTATCTTCAAGTCCGGTGATCCGGCACGGCGGGCCAAGGCCATTGTCGAAGCGGTTACCCACTACGATGATCCGGTCAAACTGGCCGAAATCTCCGAAGACCTGGGAGAACCCATGGTGGGCATCAACTGCGACGACCTGGGTGAGAAAGAACGTCTCGCTGTCCGCGGCTGGTAATTGCCCGTTATACATTGGAATCCATCCCATGAAGAAAACTATCGGCGTCCTGGCACTTCAGGGCGCCTTTGCCCGACACATGAAGGTTCTGGAATCCCTGGGCGTTTCCTCAGTGGAAGTGCGTGAGCCCGACAACCTCGCGGGCATCGACGGCCTGGTGATTCCCGGTGGGGAGAGTACCACCATCAGTAAAATGCTGGTGAGGTGGAACCTGCTCGAGCCTCTTAAAAGTCTGATTGAGAATGGGATGCCGGTGTTCGGCACCTGTGCAGGGCTCATTCTCCTGGCCGATCATCTGGTTAATTGGGACAACCTTCCGAGGATTGGAGGTCTCAACCTCACCGTTGCCCGGAACGCCTACGGCCGGCAGATCGACAGCTTCGAGGCGGCTCTGGAGATCAACATCCCGGGAGCCTCCGTTCTCTCTGAATCGCCTTTCACCGGCGTGTTCATCCGGGCTCCCCGAATCGTTGCCGACGGAGTGGGGAAGGGCGTCGAAGTTCTCTGCTCATTCGAAGGTTGTCCGGTTCTTGTACGACAGGGGAATATTCTCGGAGCCTCGTTCCATCCCGAACTGACCGGGGACAACAGGCTGCATGAGTGGTTTCTCAGCAACATCGTAACCGGAGCAGGTTCAGGTAAACGGGCAGGGTGATAAGATCAGCTGTAAGTTCTTTCGGTTCCCGGCTCCGGTATTTTGGCAGTACAAAAATGTAATGTTCCATAAAATAAAAGTTACATTTTGGCATTCATTCAGGGTATAATCCCTTAAAAATAACTGTAGAATCGTGTTCCATAAGATTGGCACAATTTATGCATTTAAGAATTTGTCCCCTATATTAATCACATTTCTGGAGGAACTACAGAATGTCAGAAGCAGCGAAACCCGCCGAAAGTACGAGCTGGGTTGTTTATCCGATCGGAAGCAAGCCCCCTTGGGGTCTGTCTATCCTTCTGGGGATCCAACAGTACCTCACCATGTTCGGTGCCACGGTACTCATCCCCTTCATTGTCGGCGGCGCCATCGGTATGCCTATAGAAGAATTGGCTTTGCTGATTTCAACTATGTTCTTCGTATCGGGTATTACAACGCTGATCCAGCAATCCAAAATCGGGAACAGGTTGCCCATCATCCAGGGCGGAACCTTCTCATTTCTCGGACCCATGTTCGCTATCGTCGGCATGGTGGCCGCTGAGGGCCTTGGTTGGCAGATTATGATCCAGCAGATCTGTGCTGCGGTCATGTTCGCGTCTCTCTTCGAGATCATCCTGGGCTACACCGGTTTGATGGGCCTGATCAAGAAGCTGTTCAGCCCCGTGGTGATCGGTCCTACAATTGCCATGATCGGTCTGGCACTCTTTACTATCGGTGCTCCATGGATGGCCGGTAACTGGGCTGTCTCAGGCATCACTTTAGTGGCCTTGATCCTCTATTCCCAGGTATTCAGCCGCAAAAGCAAAGTGTTCATGCTCTTTCCGGTCCTCCTGGCCGTTCTTACAGGTTGGCTCGCCGCTATCATCGGCACAGCCACCGGCTGGATCGCTGTAGGCAATCCGGCTAATGTCACCGGCCGTGCCGATCTCATCGCCGCTGCACCATGGTTCAGTCTCCGACCCTTGCTTCCCTTCAAATGGGGATTTCCGGAACTCAATGGCATCACTCTGGCCGGCAGCCTGGGTATGCTTGCCGGTTTCCTGGCTTCCATGATTGAGTCCGTGGGTGACTACTACTCCTGTGCCCGTATCTCCGAAGCACCGGTTCCTACAAGCAAGATGATCTCCAAAGGGATTGGCGCCGAGGGACTCGGCTGTCTCATCGCCAGTATCTTCCAGACGGGTAACGGCACCACCAGTTATTCAGAAAACATCGGGGCCATCGGTCTCACCCGCGTAGCCAGCCGCCGGGTCATCATCATGGGCGCCTGTGTCATGCTTGTACTTCCGATTTTCGGGAAATTCGGAGCTACGCTGGCTACCCTGCCTCCTCCGGTTGTCGGTGCCATGTTCGTGGGTATGTTCGGTCTCATCGCTGCAGTAGGTCTGTCGAACCTACAGTTCGTCAACATGAACAATTCCCGGAACCTGTTCATCATCGGTATCGCTTTTTTTGCCGGTCTTTCAGTTCCTGCACAGTTCAACACACTTGTTGGCGTTGCTGCTTCTCCTATTGACTGGTCGGGAGCCGGACAGGTTGCTGCCGTATTGGGGAATATCCTTCAGGCCATACTGGCCAGCGGTATGGCGGTCACCGCCATTGTGGGCATAATCCTGGACAACACCCTTCCCGGTGCCACCACTGCTGAACGTGGTTTGGATCAGTGGGAAGCCGGGGCTTCCGAAGAAGCCTGGGAAAAGGCCGAAGCGGCCTGGGCCAAGCTCTAGTCCTGATTTGAATTTATGTTAATGTGCGGGGGCCGACCGGTTCCCGTAACATGGGTACGGCCGGGTTCGACTCCCGGCCGTATCAAATTCAAGGAGAAAGGCATTGCGAAGGAAAATCATAGTCACCTTGATGATCATTCTGCTTATAGCCCTGCTGTACATGATTTTCAATTTTGGTAACGAGGAGGGGTTGCAGCGTTTCCTCATCCCCGATCCGTCGAAAGACCTCTGGCTCCTTTCGGGCATCGGTCTGGCTGTTTTCGCCCTTAATCTGCTCCTGATGCGCGATACGGATAAACGTAAGGAAGAGAATGATAAACGGTAACCTGGTTATAAAATTGGCACTGGCTCTGGTCTTCGTTGTCGTCGTTCTCGGCTTCCTTGCCCTTCGTCAATATCATGTTCGTCATCGAATTCGGGATTATACCGGGGGAACAATGCCGGAAACCCTGGATTTCGGCGTCGATTTCTACGGGTATTCCACCGACACAGGACGCTTACGACGAAAAAAGGGTGCTATATTTGCCACATCCGAGGCTCTGGTTTTCATAGGGCTGAAACACAGAACCGAAATCGTCGAGATGACCTGGAGCCGTCTGAACGGATGGTCGGTAGTCGGCGAGTTCAGGGGACGGCCCCTGGATATTAAAGTGCTGTGCCTGAGATTAACCGGAGATATCGGATCACCCCTGGATCTTGCATTCTCCGTACCACGGCCTGAATTCTGGACAAGCTTGATTGATATCGCGATAAAGTCGGGTTGAATTCATGGATTTATTTAATCACTTCGCCCTGATGGGCGGTTATACTATTTAATACAAAAGCGGTTCATCGACGAAGGTTCTGTTGACCGCTGTTTACCATGCTCAGATGCCAACCATGGGGTATGATACCTTTCATGTATTCTCCGGAACGGCATAGAGCGGACAGACAAGGAGAATTTAATGATGC
>JAUVIY010000393.1 GCA_030592625.1 Spirochaeta sp.
CTGACCGAAAGTTCAATGATGGATCCTTCCTCGTCGGTATGCGCCTATCTTTTCGCCCGTCCCGGACTGAAGTATTTCAGCGTCGGCCGCATCACTGAAGAGCAGCTCACCGATTATGCCGGTCGACGGGGTATGGAAAAGGACGAGGCGGAACGATGGCTGGGTGCTTTCCTGGCTTACGAGCCCGAATAGGGCCGATCTGGGAAATCTACTGTTGATTTCGGTGATAGCCGGATAGCATAATAAGCCAAGGAGTTTCCCTATGAAACGAAACCTGAAAGAAATAAAAAAAATCATAATTTTTCCAGCCGTCGCTCTCTTGCTGCTGGCGGGATGCGTATCCGCAACCAAGATGCTGGACAGAGCGGAAGACGCCTGGGCTGCAGGTCAATATGTCGAAGCCATCAATCAGGCCTTGAGTTCCTATGAAAAGGCAGTGGACAAAAACAAGGAACCGGCCGAAATCGATGCGGCGAAAAACTTCCTTGAAGAAAAATTCCCCAAAGCCAACGAGTATCTCCTCGATGCGGCGGAAAAACAGTTGGACGGTACCGATAGCGAGAAGGCCATGGCCTGGGAGACCTTCCAGACCCTCGTGAACATGAATCTCAGAGTTCGCAATTCCATCGCATCGCCATTTATCAGTACGGAGGATTATAGTGATCAGTTGCGGAGGGCCAAGGAAGTCGCCGCCCAGATTAAATATGTCAAGGCATTGGAACTCATGGGACAGGCTAAGCGCAGCTCCTATATTGAAGCGGCTGGAATCCTGAAAGAAATTGATTCCTTTGTACCCGATTACCGGGATATCCATTCGCTCCTTGAAGCCTGTTATGAAGCGGGTACCCTCGTAGTGGCATTTTCCGATCGAGACATATATTTCAGTGTACACAGCGGAGAAATCTCCGATACTTCAGGTTTCGGGGATGATGCTCATGCCGTTATCAGAACATTCATCGAAGCCAACGATTACCCTGATTTCCTGGATTTTGTCACAGCCGGCAGCATCAAGTCGGCAGAAGATGCCGGAGCCGTTCTGTTTATCGAGGTTCAGGGGGAAGTATGGGTTTCAGCCGATACTTCGGATACCTATCTCAATGACGGTTCCATCTCATGGGAACGCTCATACGGCGGAACCCCGACATTGTTGATCACCAGACTCGCAGATACCAGAAATGAAGTCGCTCCGGCCTCCATCGGTCTCGATCAGTCTATCGCCATCGAGTTCTTTCCGGTGAAGTACGATACCAACAGCCTGACCGAAGACATGTACAATCAACAATTCAACAGTATCACCTGGATGTCGAGCCAGCTCTCCGAAGCCCGGGGAGTTTTAAATGACAAGGATGGCAGCGCCGACATGATCATATGGGCCGAGATGCAATACGGCGGTGTCGTCGAGTTCCTGGAATCCGCCCTGGTAACCGGAGCCGAAGGACCCCAGAATCTTCCAATTGGACCGGAGGTGTATGGAGAAACTCAAGAATTCATCAATCAGACCCTGTCCAGGTTCCTGAACTTTTCCGATATGGATCTCCGCTCCCGCATTGTTGATGAGATGACCGACGAATTCTTCTCTGATTCCGGAGTAAAGGAGCTCTTGAGCGAATTGGAGGGTTAGGCTTCTGTCGGACTTAACCATTCCGGACCGACGACCCAGGAGAGTGAGTACAATGCGCAAGCGAACTTGAGCATTGTCGAACCGACGCAGGGCGAACCAAAGGTATTTTCGCTCTTTTTTCCCGCTGCGGCGTTGGTAAAATGCTCATTTAGCCTGGTCGCAAGCTGCACTTGCTGCTCGGCCCTGCATCCTGGCCCAGCTAAACTCCGCTTTTACCGCCTTGCATCGGGAAAAAATCATCGAAAATCGTCTCGACATCCAAGGAGAGTGAGGGCAATACCCAAGCTTGCTTGGGCATTGCTGAACCGACGCAGGATGCCGCGAAGCGAAAATCCCAAGTCCGACAGACGCCCAGACTTCCCAACGGAGGCGAATTCCGTTAAATTCCGTTCCAATGGAAAGTTTCATCCTCGGTACCGGGGGCATGATGCCCCTGCCCAACAGAAATCTCACCTCTATGCTGCTTCGACGGGAAGGGGAATTGTTTCTCTTTGACTGCGGAGAGGCCACCCAGATCAGCCTTCGTCAGCTGAACCTGAAATGGAAGAAAATATCCGTTATTCTCATAAGCCACACCCACGCCGACCATATCACAGGTCTTCCCGGTATCCTGATGCTCACCGCCCAGGTGGAGCGTGACGATCCCCTCATCATCATAGGACCGCCCAAAGTGAAGGAATACGTGGAATCCAACCGCAAAGTGCTGGACATGTACATCAACTATCCCCTTGAAATCAGGGAAATTGCCAAACCGGGTATCCCTCAGGAGGTATACAGAGGAGAGGGTTACAGCATCCGCTCGTTCCCATTGCGGCATTCCAAAGTCTGCGTCGGATATGTATTCGAGGAGGACACCCGCCCGGGTATCTTTCATCCGGAGAGAGCCGTTGAAGC
>JAUVIY010000267.1 GCA_030592625.1 Spirochaeta sp.
CAGAAATGTTCCGAACTCCGTGACAATATCCTCACGGCAGATGAGGAGGTTCTCGATCCGGATTCCGTAGGAGCCTTCACGGTAAACACCGGGTTCATTGGATATCACCATTCCCGGCTCAATGGCAACGTCCACCGGTGCGGGACTGATCCGCTGCGGACCCTCGTGAACATTGAGGCGATAACCTACACCATGACCGGTTCCATGACCGAAATCGATGCCTTCTTCCCACAATGCGGTTCTGGCGATCGTATCCAACTGATAGCCCCGGGTTCCTTTGGGGAACCTGGCGCGGGAGAGAGCGATATGTCCCTTCAATATGAGGGTGTAGTCCCTAATCTGTGCTCCTGTAGGTGTGCCAAGGGTGACGGTTCGTGTGATGTCGGTAGTTCCTTCTTCCCACTGACCTCCTGAATCGATGAGAAACAGATTCGGGCCGGCTTCAAGAGTAAAAACACCCTCCGGAACGGCCTCATAATGACAGATAGCCCCATGAGCTCCGAAAGCGGGAATCGGTGTAAAGCTCTCCCCCAGAAACCCCGGTATGGAAGAACGGTGTTCCCGTAGCATTGCTGCCGCGTCCAGCTCAGTCGGCGTCCTGCCTTCCGTCATGGCTTTTTCAAGGTCCACAAGGAAACAGACCATAGCTACGCCGTCTTTTTCCATGGCTCTGGAGATTCTTGAAGCCTCAACGGCGTTCTTCCTGGCCTTCATCAGAATGACGGGATCTTTCCCGGTTATTATCGTGACGTTCCCAGGCAACCGGTCCAGAACCGCCCGGGTAACGGACTGATGGTCGATCAGGATACGGGATGACCCGGGCAGATTCTCGAGTACCGGAAAAAATTCATCGTAAGGCGCTACTTCGACACCGTCTTCAATAAGTGAGTTTTTCAGATTTTCAGGGATGCGGTCTTCGTTGGTATACCATACGACTTTATGGGGTGAAATGATGAGGTAACCTGTTACGACAGGATTGTACGGAACATCTCCTCCTCTGACATTCAGGAGCCACGCCACCGAATCCAGGCTGATACCGAGCCACATATCCGCATCTCCGGATTCGAGGGACTCTTTGAGCCGATCAAGACGAGAGGAACGTGATTCTCCGGTCTCGTTCTCCTCCAGTTCCACTACAGGCGCCATAGCCAGTGAAGGTCTATCGGTCCAGATAACACCAATCAGATCCAGGTCCGTCACCACTTCGATTCCTTTGTCCCTGAACTTTTCATCCCACTCAGATGCCGTTCGTGCGGACACGGTGCGACCGTCATAACCAATCTTGACATTCGAAGACAAGTTCTCAGCGAGCCAGTCCTGGATACGAGGTATTCCATCCCGACCGTCGCGAAATAGTTCGACACCACTCTCCTTCAGCTCTCCGGAGGCTTGAATCCAATACCGGAAATCAGTCCATAGTCCGGCCTTGTCCCGTGTGACTGCCACAATACCGGAACTACCGGTGAATCCGCTGATCCATTCTCGAGTACGCCATCGGGAAGGCGGGTTTTCACTTGCATGAGGATCAGAGCCGGTGATTATATATGCGTCAACTCCTGCCGAGTCCATCGACCGGCGGAGAGATTCCAGTCTTCCGGGAATGTTCAAGTTCTGCCTCCGTGGCCCAACATTATAAGCTGATGCTTTATGGAACAAGGCTGAGAGAGGCGAAAGATGGCTGTATCGTAAAAAACATATCAAGCTTCGGCTTCCATCGCCGAAGATAATGGTGAGGGCTGACGGCTGTTTTTCAATTCACCCTCTGGGTGAACCCCTCCCATGATGACCGTCGGCACCTCAGACAGACCGTCCCTCCCCGGACGGTCTTTTTATCTGTTATACAAATTAAACATAGGCAAAATGCAGGCTATGAGTCCGATAGAGTGGATTAAATAGTATTGTTTCTTTAAAAGAGTTATCATCAGAGGTAATTTCAAAAATACTCGATTTTTGAAATTACCCAGACCTTTAATACCTTCTTGTGTTATGCCGCGGGAGCTAAATCATGAATCAGATGAAGATCGGCATCGGAGACATAGGCCTATATGTGCCCGATCCGAGAATGGATATGGACACCCTTATGAAGTCACGAGCCCTTACTCATCCCCAACTGATTCGAGTGATGAATCGAGCCATAGAAAAAACCGGCCAGGTATCCTTCCGTTTTCCCGAGCCCTGGGAGGACACAGCTTCACTGGCGGCTAATGCAGCCTCTGAGACTCTGGATCGCCTGCCCGAGAATGAAAGGTGTCAGATGCGATACATCTCCGTCGGAACCGAGACTGCCATAGACCATTCCAAACCTGTGGCATCTTATGTGCAGGGCATGCTGAATGAAGCTGGATATCACTTAGGCAATGCTCTTACCACATATGAGATAAAGCACGCTTGTGCAGGTGGTACTGCGGCCCTTCTGTCCAGCGCCGCCATGTTGAGCTTCTCCGGCGCTCCTGAAGAAAAAGCCATGACGATTTCCAGCGATATCGCCAGGTACGATGCTCCAAGTACGGCGGAAATAACACAGGGGGCCGGTGCCGTATCGCTCCTTGTCGAGAAAAATCCCAGACTTATCGAAATTGATCTGTCAAAACAGGGTTTCTACGCTTCCGACGTTGATGACTTCTTCAGGCCATTGGGTTCCGTTACCGCCAAGGTAAAGGGTCGGTATTCTATGAAATGCTATCAGGAGGCTCTTGAAAGAGCATTTATCGATTACTGCGAACGCTGCGGAAAAACCACCTGTGAAATCATTGACGAGATAGACTATATGGCTCTGCATGTCCCCTTTGCTAAAATGCCTGAAACAGCAGTCCGAAAACTACTGAAGGATCGATGCGGCAAGGGAGAAGCCGCTGTGGATGCATATATAAAGCGGACAAGTTTCCTCGACGCAATGTACTTGAGCAAGACATTCGGGAATCTTTATAATGGTTCACTATACGCATATCTTGCGGCACTTTTGAAACAGGAATACACCAAATTCGGAAACGGGATCGTCGGGAAAAGCATCTTGATTGCCTCCTACGGATCGGGAAACACTATGATGGTTTTCTCAGGGACAATCGCCGCCGGTGCACCCGAAGTGATCGGATCGTGGGATCTGGAGAAATCGAACCGCCGTTCCAGAAAGGCGAGTTTCGAGGAATATCTTAATTGGCTGGCCCGTCCGACGGACTTCAATGCCTGGCGGAATCTCCTCGAAGGCGCTAAACCGGGAAAAGACTGCTTCTATCTCAAGGATTTCAGTGAAACCGGGTTGCGAATCTACAGTCGGGGCTGAGCCATGAGCAAAGACCTTCAGGAACGAAAACAGAAACATCTGGATATCTGTCTGGACAGATCCTTATGTGTTGAATCCGGAGACACCGGGTTCTCAGCAATCAGTCTGCCTCACAGGGCGTTACCTGAAATCGATTCGGGAGCTATCTCACTTGAGACTCCGTTTCTAGGCTATCGATTAAAGCTTCCTGTGATGATTTCGTGTATGACCGGAGGCTCGGATAACGGCAGGAAACTCAACCGGCTACTTGCTGGTATTGCCGTTGAATCCGGGTTGGCCATTGGAACGGGTTCAATCCGGGTTATGCTCAGACACCCGGAAACCCGTTCCCACTTTGAGATGAAAAAAATTGCAGCCGATGTGCCCGTACTGGCGAATATCGGCGCCGCACAATTGGTCGAATATTCCCCTGAAATCCTGAACGAAGCGGTAAAAAGCATCGGTGCCGATGGACTTTTTGTTCATTTGAATCCCGCTCAGGAACTCTTTCAGAACGACGGTGACCGGAATTCCCTGGATTGGTATGACTGTTTCGGGCGTTTGCTGGATCATGTCGATTTTCCAGTTCTTGCCAAAGAGACAGGAGCCGGTATCCCACCGGTTGAGGGTCTCAGATTACTGAAGTTGGGTGTATCATTCGTCGACGTGGCCGGAACCGGAGGGACGGACTGGGTTGCCATTGAAGCACTGAGGAAGAAATCCGGAAAATATATCGCTGCCCAATCCTTCAGAAACTGGGGTTATCCTACAGGCGAACTTCTCATGGCTTACCGACAGATTGTACGTGCCGGCGGAGATTCCGGGGCTTTGATTTCCGGAAGGATAATCGCCTCCGGAGGGCTTCGAACACCTCGGGATTTTGCAGTCTCACTGGCCTGTGGAGCCCGGTTGGGCGCCGCCGCACTACCATTCATCAGATACGCTGCCCGGGGCGGCCCGGATGCTGTGGCGGATTACATCGCAGAGTTGGAAACCGGCATACGTGCGGCAATAATCCTCAGCGGTGCGGGATC
>JAUVIY010000321.1 GCA_030592625.1 Spirochaeta sp.
ATGGCGGATACCGGCAGTCTTCCCGAAGGTAAGCTGGAACAGGTGAAAGCCAACTGCGCCCGCAACTCCAAACCCTTTGAATACGCCTTCCTGCTTGACGCCCTCAAGGACGAACAGAGCCAGGGCATCACTATTGATTCCGCCCGGGTGTTCTTCAAATCCGAAAAGCGCCACTACATTATCATTGATGCCCCGGGTCATATTGAATTTCTCAAGAACATGATAACCGGCGCCGCCCGTGCCGAGGCCGCTTTCCTCTGCATCGATGCCGAAGAAGGCGTACAGGAGAATTCCCGCCGTCATGGCTACATGCTCTCCATGCTGGGCATTAAACAGATGTGTGTTCTGGTGAACAAGATGGACCTTGTGGACTACGACAAGAGGGTGTACAAATCGATAGTCCGCAAGTACTCCCGATTCCTCAGGAACATCAATATGCACGATGTCTCCTTCATTCCGGTATCCGGAATGGAGGGTGATAATATCGCGTCTTTAAGCGACAATATGCCGTGGTGGAAGGGTGACACCGTTCTTACCCTTATCGATAAATTCAAGAAGGAAAAAGCTCCGGATGACATGGCCTTCCGCATGCCGGTGCAGGACGTCTATAAATTCACAGCGATGGGTGACAGTCGGCGCATCATCGCCGGAACCGTATCAACCGGGACCCTGAAAGACGGGGATGAGCTGGTGTTCTACCCCTCGGGTAAGAAGAGCAGAGTCTCGGGCATCGAGAACTTCGGCGGGGATAACCCGGATGAGGTGAGTTCCGGGATGGCTACCGGTTTCACCATGACTGAGCAGATCTATTCCAAACGGGGAAATCTGGTAGCTCGGGTTGGGGAAAAACAGCCCCAGACCGGCAATGTCATGCGGGTGAATCTCTTCTGGCTCGGACGGGAATCCTTCGTTAAAGACAAGGAATATATCCTGAAGACCGGTACTGAACGGGTTCGTATGAGACTTTTCGATACGGTGAAGGTTATCGATGCCTCCAACCTGAACTCCGACGGTATGAAAAAGATGGTGGAACGCCACGATGTGGCCGACTGCGTGCTCACCACCAGGCGTCCCATCGCATTCGATATCGTTGAAGATTTCCCCCAGACCAGTCGTTTTGTCATCGTCGACGGCTATGAAATCGCCGGTGGAGGTATCATCCGCGAGGTTATCCGTGACAATCAGGCCGAATACCGGGATAAGGTGATGGACCGGAACCTGAAATGGGACATCGGTAATATCACCAGGGATAAGCGAAGCGAAGCCTATGGCCATAGACCTTCCATGGTACTTGTTGGTGGTCCCGAGGATATCCGCAAGGCCAATTTTGCCAAATCCCTCGAACAATATCTGTTCGATGAGGGTAACAAGGTGTACTATCTGGGCGTCCGGAACGTCGTGGCCGGCCTGGATGCCGATATGGTGGTGAAACGTCATCATCTCTACCCCGAGGATCGGGAGGAGATGATCCGGCGCCTGGCAGAGCTGGCCAATATTCTGATGGATATGGGGATTATTCTTGTGGCCACCGTATCTGAACTCACCTATGACGAAAGGGAAGCCTTCCGCATGTCGGTATCTCCTATCGAGGTTCAGACCATCTGGGTCGGCAGCACCGACGGATCGGATGTGGAGGCAGACTATACCATAGAGGATGCCGGTACCGCCGACGATCATCTGGATACCGTAGTGAAACTCCTCAAAGACTCCGGGGTGGGGAAATGAGCTTCAAACCAACCGAATACAGCCTTGTTTCCGTAGCTACCGGTACCCGCCGTTCTGATGAGGGCGGCTGGACACTGGGTTTCGCCGACGAGGCGCCGTCTCTCATCCGCGCCGAATATGCCGTAAAACAGCTCACCATCAGGGACAATATCGGCGGGCTTTACCGCTTCGCCGACTGGCTGCCGATCCGCCGGATTCTCGAAGGATCCGCGGCGCCGGTGACATATAAGAGCACAGGTCTTGCCGAGGCGTTGGGGCTTGAAAAGCTCTGGATTACATTCAATGGCTGGTGGCCCGAGAGGGGCGCGACCATGAAAACCGCTACCTTCAAGGAATGTGAAGCCTACAGTGTCTGTGCCCGGATGGATGATGATTTCGACAAAATCCTCGTTGTAGCATCAGCGGGAAATACCGCCCGGGCTTTCGCCCAGGTGTGCTCGGAAAACAATATTCCCCTGCTGCTGTTTGTACCCCGGGACAATCTGAATGCCCTGGTATTCGGCTCTCCCATCGAGCCCTGCGTGAAATTGGTCTGCACAGAATCCGGCGGTGATTACTTCGATGCCATCCGGATGAGTAATGTCGCTGTTGCGGGATCAGACCTGTTCATAGCCGAAGGTGGTGCTAAAAATATCGCCCGCCGGGATGGAATGGGCACGACTGTACTCTCGGCGGTTACCGAAATCGGAAGAATCCCCGACGCCTATTTCCAGGCTGTGGGAAGCGGTACAGGAGCCATTGCCGCATGGGAAGCCGCAATGAGGTTCGAGGCTGACGGCCGCTATGGAAAAAACTCGATGCGCCTGATGGTGAGCCAGAATGTGCCCTTTACCCCCATGCTTGATTCCCTGGCCGCCGACAGCCGGGATTTTATTATTGCCGATGATGATTCCGCCCGTTCCCAGGTCACTGAGGTGAATGCCAAAGTGCTTACCAACCGCCGTCCCCCCTGGGGCGTGCCCGGCGGCCTGTACGACGCCCTGAAAGCAAGCGGCGGCGCCGTACTGATCGCTACGAATGATGAAGCCGTCATTGCCGGAGAGCGCTTTGAGCAGCTGGAAGGCATCGATATTTCAGATGCCGCCAGTATCGCCGTCGCCAGTCTTTTCAAGGCCGTGGAAAACGGCGCCGTGGCGAAAGACGAAACCATCATGCTGAACATTACCGGCGGAGGCCTGGAACGCTTCAGGAATGAGCACGAAATGTATACACTGGAACCTTCAGTGATACTGCCGGTGGATGCCTCGGATGAGGATATCGTAAAGGCTGCTGTCGCCCTTTTTTAAATTTGACCGGGAGAAGACCGGGGGAGGACCTGGGGCTGGAGCTTCTATGATTAATACGATATTACAGGAGAAACTTTGTACCGGAGAAAAATTTATATTGCTTCGGAGGGAATACGGTCTATTTCATATCGCAGCTTTATGAATTGCATGAAACAACTTACAGTCACGCAAGTTTCCGGGCGTCGCCCGGAACCCCGCTGATTGCCATAGGCTTTCGTTATTTCCGCAATTCATGCTACGACTATGAAATACACCTGGTATAGGAGTAATAGGAGTCCCGGAGTAAAATATTTTTGTGCTTCGGGATATACGGTCTATTTCATACCGATGCTGATGAATTGCTGGTTATGATTAACGCCTTCGGCTATCATCAGTAACCGCAATTCATGCATCGGTGATGAAATACACCTGCCATAGGAGAATAAGGCATGCCTGACATGTTTGACAAATGCGCCACAGACGAAGGTTATTTCGGTAGGTTCCGTGTTACCGGAGACCGGTTTTTCACACTTCCGGTAATCGATGATATCCCCGGTCCCCACATGAAGTTCCAGGGGGAAGACAACA
>JAUVIY010000426.1 GCA_030592625.1 Spirochaeta sp.
CGCAACGAGTATGTGGACATGAGCGAGCTCGGCCGCCGAATCAAGGAAGAAATCTACGATCCCGAAGAATATAAACGCGCCCGGGCCTGGGTCGTCGAGAATCTGAACATCGGCATGGATCCTAACGATCCGGCTATACAACACACCGCTGAACTTAAGGAATCCGAGTGGGACGATTCGGTGAAGATGGCTCTCATCGCCAAAGATCTGATGAACGGAAATCCTGCGCTGGCCAAGCTGGGTTACGGCGAAGAGGCTCTTGGACACAATGCCATCGCTGCAGGTTTCCAGGGGCAGCGTCATTGGACCGACTGGATGGCAAACGGTGATTTTATGGAAACAATGGCTAATACAAGTTTTGACTGGGATGGGTTCCGCCAGCCCTACGTCTTAGCAACTGAGAACGATACTTTGAACGGCATTTCCATGCTCTTCGGTCATTTGCTCACCAACACCGCTCAGATCTTCAGCGACGTGCGGACTTACTGGAGTCCCGAAGCCGTCGAACGTGTGACAGGTCATAAGCTCACCGGTGAAGCTTCGGGTGGACTCATCCATCTCATTAACTCAGGTTCCACATGTCTGGATGGTGTTGGAGAACAGTCCGTGGACGGAAAGCCGGCCATCAAACCCTTTTGGGACATCAGCGAAACTGAAGCCGAGGCATGCGTTAAGGCCACCGATTTCTGTCCTGCCGACCTGGGTTATTTCAGGGGTGGTGGATACTCCACCGACTTCCTGACAAAGGGCGGCATGCCGGTGACGATGAGCCGACTCAATCTGGTGAAAGGTCAGGGTCCTGTGCTTCAGCTGGCCGAAGGCTGGACCGTGGAGATTCCCGCGGCTGTTCATGACAAGCTGGATGAACGGACTAATCCCACCTGGCCGACGACATGGTTTTCACCCCGGGTTAACGGTGAGGGGAATTTCAAGGACGTTTACGGCGTAATGGCTGCATGGGGTGCCAATCATGGTGCCATCAGTTACGGACACATCGGGGCGGATTTGATTTCTCTGGCAGCCATGCTTCGTATTCCGGTGTCCATGCATAATGTACCGGAAGAAGACATCTTCCGTCCGGCGGCCTGGAATCACTTCGGAATGGACAAGGAAGGCGCGGATTTTCGAGCATGCGCCATTTTCGGGCCGGTATACGGCTGATCGTATGAAATACGCCATCGCTGTGCTGGATATTGGCAAAACCAATAAGAAAGTGGCTGTCTATGACGATGACATGAAACCGCTTGCGGTGAGAAAACGAAAAATCGGAACGATTCGCCTGGACGATTTGGATATCGAGGACGTCGAGACTATTGAGGCCTGGTTTCTCGAACAACTGAAAGAACTCAGCTCCGAGTATCCCATCAGTGTTCTTTCGATTACTACCCATGGAGCCACTCTGGTTTGTGTCGGATCGGACGGCAAGCCAAGTGTTCCGCCCATTGCCTACACCAACGAAGTGCCTGACGAGGTGCATGAGAGATTCTGGGCGGCGGTGGGTGATCCGCTGGAGACCCAGAAGGTGACGGCCACTGCGGAGATTAAACCCCTGATAAACTCGGCCAAGCTCCTCTGGTACCAGAAGGAACGTTGGCCCGAGGATTTTCTGAAGACTAAGAACGTCCTCTTTTATCCCCAATATTATGGTTATCGGCTTACGGGTGTGCCTTCCGCCGATATCACTTATACCGGCTGTCACAGCTATCTGTGGGATTACGCCGCAGATGATTGGTCGAGTGTGACCGATGTTCTGGGAATCCGTGGCATGCTGCCGAGGAAACCGGGGGCTTCCGAAAGCGAACTGGGTGTCATCACACCGGATGTGGCAGCCGCTACAGGTCTGCCTGGCGATACCAGAGTGACCCTGGGCATCCACGATTCCAATTCGTCCCTCGTCCCTTACCTTATCACCCAGGAGCAGGACTTTGTCCTGAATTCCACCGGCACC
>JAUVIY010000190.1 GCA_030592625.1 Spirochaeta sp.
AACAATCGGGCCTTCGGAGCCCCTTCGGGAGTTCTCATCGACCGCTGCGGCCTGAAAGGATTCAGAATCGGTGGTGCCGCTGTTTCACCCTGGCATGGTAATATCTTCATCAACGACGGAACTGCAGCAGCCGGCGATATCCGCAGGCTCCTGAAGGAAGTCGGTCACCGGGTTGAAGAATCCACCGGATTCCGCATGGAACCGGAGATTCTTATTACAGGAGACTGGAACGATGGTTGAAACGATGAACAGTCTGCTCCGTCTCCTCGAATTTGACGGCAAGTCGCTGCGAGCGGCCGTCCGTGACTTCACCGTGGCCGACCTGGCCGACGGCTGGTACGAGCTCGACGAAGAACAGGCTCTCACCATTTTTCTCGCATTGGACCAGGATACCCGGGGCGAACTCATCTCCGAACTTCCCGCCGCCGACCAGGACAACCTGGTGGCCGACCTGTCTGTTCAAGCCACCCGCGATCTGCTGGAAGTGATGGATCCTGACGATCTGGTGGACCTTATTCAGACCGTTTCACCGGAGGTTCGTTCCGAGGTTCTCGGCCATCTCAGCGAAGAGTCCCGAAAGGAAGCGGAGTTCCTGCTGCGTTTCGACGATGATGACGCCGCAGGCCTGATGACCACCCGGTATGCTGCCGTCCGGGCCGATATCACCGTAAGCCAGGCCCTGGCCTTCCTGCGCCGGGCACCCGAAGAGCTCGAAACCATCTATTACGTCTACGTCGTGGACGGACTGCAGCGCCTCATCGGCGTCGTTTCCCTGCGGCAGGTTCTCATTACCGCCGACGAAGTGAAAATCGCCGACATTATGGAACGCAACGTCGTGAGCGTCAGGGATGATACCGACCAGGAAGAAACCGCCAAGGTCCTCGAGGATCATGACCTGATTGCCCTCCCGGTCGTCGACAGGTGGAACCGGCTGCTGGGTATCGTCACCTTCGATGACATGATTGACGTCATCCGGGAAGAACAGAGCGAAGACATCTACCGTATGGGTGCTATCGGTGGTGAAGCCGAGGCATACCTGGAATCATCGGTCCCCAGGCTCATCTGGCGGCGTCTGCCCTGGCTTGTTCTGCTGCTTCTGGCAGGAACCATCACCACCAACGTACTGGCCGGCTATGAGGCTCTGATCACCAAATTCGCATTCCTGGCCCTGTTCATACCCGTCATCACACAGACCGGAGGAAATTCGGGCACCCAGTCTTCAACCCTGATGATTCGGGGGCTGGCAACCGGTCACCTCCACTTTCGGCTGATCGGCAGGGCTTTCATTAAGGAATTAGCCACCGGTGTCGCCATCGGACTGGGCACAGGTGACGTTATTTTCCTGCGGAGTATCCTTCTACCTCCCGGAGTCAGCAACCTGGAAGCCCTTGCGGTGGCGGTATCCCTGGCGACGGTCGTTCTGTTCGCCACCCTCCTGGGATGTCTGGTCCCCTTCATCATCGACCGCTTCGGCGGCGACCCGGCGGTGGCGGCCGGCCCCCTGATGTCCACCCTTATCGATGTGGCCGGGCTCACGGTGTATTTTGAAGTATCCAGACTGCTGCTCGCCTGATTCTGCGTCGGCATTTTTGCAAGAGCCTCATTTATGAATTGCGATAGTTCCCCACTGAATGCAGAGTTCTATCTTCGGAATGCCGAAATAGTGGCGCGGGATCTTCTGGGCCGTATTCTGGTTCACGATGAGGGGGCCGGAGAAAGATTTTCCGGCCGAATCGTCGAAACCGAAGCGTATCTCCCCGATGATCCGGCTTCCCACTCCTTTAGGGGCCCTACCCGACGAAACAGTTCAATGTTTCTGGAGGGCGGCCATTGTTATGTGTACAGAATTTATGGCATAAACCACTGTTTCAACGCAGTGACGGGAGCCGGGGGCGTCGGCGCTGCGGTTCTGATCCGCGCTCTGGAACCCCTGGAAGGGATTCGGGAGATGTGGATGAGACGCTTCGGCGAATTGATGCCTGCCGATCCTGGAAAGGTCGAGCTGAATGGGCTCTGCAGCGGCCCCGGGAAACTCTGCAAGGCTCTTGGTATAACTGCAGGTGAACATGACGGTGCAGATCTTGCCGGAGAGGGAGGGGATGACAAACTGTTCATTTGTACCGGTAAACCGGTTCCGGATGACAAGGTGGGAATCGGTCGGAGAATCGGCCTGTCCACGGGGCGGGGGGATGAAGAACTCCGGCGCTGGTGTATTACCGACAGTTTCTACCTGAGCCGCAGTGTGGTGTCCCGCTAATCCCACTGGCAGCGACGGGGCAGAACCCATCTGAGAAAGCGGGTATGGACCTGCCAGGAATCCTCTCCGTAACCGCCGGCGGTGAGCCATGCCGAGGGAAGACCGATTTCCTCCAGGAACATATACGTCATCCTGTCCCTCTCGGTCATCTGATCCAGAGTCAGGTTCAGGAGTGATGTGGAAGGCAGGGCATCGTGTTCCCAGGGATCGGCCCCGGCAAGAACGATTGCCAAATCGGCCCTCGAAGAGGTTTTGAGAGACTTCAGTGCCGATTCCAGGCGATCCAGGTATTGGCCCTCCTCACCGCTCTCGATGGGAATATCGATATCGCTGGGGGTCCATGAGGGATGAGATGGAGGAAGGGATCCGTCCAGGGGCCAACCCCGGGCCATATGAATACTCAAGGTTTTTACCGAATCGTCGCCGGAAAATATTGCAGCGGTTCCATCCCCTTTGTGGGCATCCAGATCAATAATCCAGACCCGTTGTACGACGCCGTCGGCTTGAAGGTGCCTGACGGCTAATGCCGAGTCATTGATTGGACAGAAGCCATGACCAAAATCCCTATGAGCATGATGGGCACCTCCACCGAGGTAATGACAAAACCCGCCTTCCATGGCGATTCTTGATGCCCGGTAGGTACCGGCCTGCATTTTCATCAGAAGCGGTGTCATTTCTCTCAGGGGGCAGCGGGCATTTTCCGGCTCCCAACGGTTGAATGATCCATCGGGATTTACGAGTTCGAATCCGGCCTTGAAGCGATCTTCCGCCCTCTCATCGAAGAATCCCCTGGAATAATCGGAGGAATGAACCCGAAGCAAATCTTCAAGAGTGGTTGTGTCGTCAAACCGATCCACCAGATCCGGAAGCCCATGCAGGGCGTCCATTGTTCTGGTTTTACGGGAATCAAAAGCGGGAATTTTAATTCCGAAACGTGGAAAATCCAATATTGCGCTTCTGTCATAGAGAACCATGGGCTGATTATATCTTTCAGTTCACTCAGGAGTAAGGGAAATAAAGCTATTGGCCGATACCAAAGATAGGGAATAAATCTGTCCTGACAGATCGTCGCAAGGGCAATCCCTGTCTGAGGATGACTATGAGCCGATACGACACGATAGATGAGAATGCCCTGTGGACGACGCTGGAACAGCTCCAGAAAGATCTGGAGAAGACATATCGCGGAGCTGTGAAAACCCGTAAGTTGTCGGCCTTCGGCCCGATGGCCTATCCATTGAGAAGTATGCACTGGTCGGCCGCCTTCCTCGGGCTTACCGATCTTGCGGATATCGCCGCTGCCGGTGCCGCTTTCGTCGTCCAGCTGCAGGAAAGTCGTTACCGCTGGTCGGTGGAACTCACGGCGGCCCTGAAATCACTGCTCAAACGAACCAGAGCATTCATCGATGCCAGACCCGACGAGCCCTCGGCCGGCGTTTTCGTCGACAGCCAGGAAGCCGTCCTTCAGGGAGTCGATCTCAAACGTCCGGTTCCCACTGAAGACCTTATTGCTCTGTTCCGGCGCCGACAGATAGACAGGGATACCGTATCGTCCTGCCGTCAACTGTCGGTGGGACAGGATACGTCCTTCAGTCATGCCATTACCATTCCCTCCACCGCCAAACGGCGTCACCGCCCCGATCGGTATCTCTCCCTGGTTTATCTCGATTTAGAAGACCAAGAACTCGATCTGAACGAACTCACCAAAGCTCTCGACGAAGCTTTCGGAAAATCGGAAATTTTACTTCACGGCCCGCTGGCTATACCCTGGAAGAATTACAGGAGCTACAAGGGTAAGAAACCATACTATTTACTGCTTGATACGATTCAGGAGAGCCGGGAATGGCTCGATGCAAAGAATATCTCAGGAAAAACGGTAAAGAACCTCAAATCGCCGGATGCCGATGCCGTCGGAGAGGCCAAGGTGATTATACGGGAGGTACCGGCGGCCCCGGTTTATGTGACGCCCAGGGCACCCATGTCTTCACAGCCACAGTCGGGATTCGATTCGGGTCAAGCAGCGGAGCTGGAACCTGTCCGGGGACCTAAACGTAGAAAAATCAGGAACAAGGATCTTAAAATCAAGTTTCCGGTCGGGATGAAACTCATCCTTATCGTTTCCACTATCATCATCCTGGCCATGTCCACCCTCACCTACCTCTCTCTTTATTTCTTCCAGAGTGAAACGGAAAACCGGGTAATGGATACCAATATTTCCCTGTCACGCACTGTGGCCAAACAAGCTGAAAAGGAAATTATCCAACTGTTTGATTCGGCGAATCTCCTGTTCCAGGTCGGTTCGGCTGCCGGAGGAGCGGCAAATCTGGTCGATGATTTTTTTGCCAATTCACGTTCTCTTATATACGTCGGGATTCCCGGTAGCGGTCTTGAATTCACCAACAGGGACTGGTTCCGTTCCAACAGGATTTTCGATGAAGTAACAATACTCCGCAGCATCCTCACCGCTCGCACGGATGAACTGGATAAAGCAAAAGCCGGTGAAACGGTTGTCATCAACGTTTCACCACTCATTCCCAATCTGGAAAACCCGGTCATCGCCTTGGCCGCCCCTTTCCTGCTCGGAACGGAACAGGAAGCCCTGGTAATCCTGGCTGATGTGGGATCCAGTCTGGCGGAGAGTGTCAGGATTCAGGAAGGGTTCACTACTACCATCATTGTTAATTCCGATGGCGAGATGCTGGCTCACCCCGATTTCTCTCGGCTTTTCGGAGGGGAGAGCATCCGGGATTCGGCGATATTCCAGGAAATGTATGCTCAAGGGTTATCGGAGGGTCAGATTCTCTTCCAGGAGGAAACCCTTAACGGCCCGGTGAGTGTCATGGGCTCATTCGCCCTGATTCCAATCGGCAACCTCGGTGTCGTTACGACAGTACTCGAGAAAGATGCGTTCAGCGTCGTTACTTCGATACAAATCCTGAACTGGTCGCTGCTGGGCGCCGTCCTTTCCCTGGCCATACTCGGCATATATTTCTTTTCCCAACAGATCTCCAATCCTTTAAAGGAACTCACCCTGGCCACAAGGCAAATAAAGGCGGGGAATTGGAACATATCCATCCGTCCTCGAACCTCGGACGAGGTGGGACAGCTGACAAGAAATTTTATGGCGATGATACCGCATCTTCAAGCCAGGGAGCGGCTCAGGGAAAAGACCGAGGCCTTCATCAACAAGCAGGTAGCCGG
>JAUVIY010000126.1 GCA_030592625.1 Spirochaeta sp.
AAGCATCCGACGGACTATGGCCGGAAAGCCGGTAGGTAATGGTATCAAGGAGGGCCGGTCCTCTGCCTTCCAGCAGGAGTTTCTTTTTACGGGCCGTCGCATCGGCCACCGCCAGGGGATTGTAACCATCCACCCGTTCGGCATGCATGTTGTCCGGGTTCACACCGGCACCCACCCGGGCCAGCATTCCGAAGCCCATGGTTTCGCCCACCGGCTGACCACCCATTCCATAAAAGTTGTTAAAGAAATTAAAGAGCACCGGAGGTGCCCCGCCGAGGTTTTTGTCCCAGAGGGTGTTGTACTGGTCCATGGCGGCCATCATCATGCCTTCCCACACCGGACCGCAGCCCATCGAGGCATCCCCGATATTACCGATGACGATTCCGGGCTTCCGGTTGATCAGTTTGAAGAGGGCGGCGCCGACGGAGATGTCACCGCTTCCGCCAACCAGTGCATTGTTGGGCATACTGCCGAAGGGGGGGAAGAAGGTATGCATGGATCCGCCCAGACCACGGTTGAAACCGGTCTTTCGGGCGAAAATCTCGGCCATCGTTCCGTATAGAATGTAGTCCACCGCCAGGTCCCGGATATCTCCGGAATGCCCCTTTTCCACGACGGTGAGAATGTCGCCGCCCAGGTATTCTTTCATTATGGATTCAACGGCACTCTCATCCATGGTGACGATAGCCGACAGGGTCTTGGCCAGAATTTCACCGTGGGATCGGTGGGATCCGAAGATGAAATCCTCGTAGGAGAGGGCCATGCTCTGACCCACCGCCGCGGCTTCCTGACCGATGGACAGATGAGCCGGTCCCATGTGGTTGTATACTACACCCTTGTAGGCGCCGGTTTTCTTGATGGAATCCAGAACCGACTCGAACTCCCGGATAAGAAGCATGTGGTACCAGGCGGCCTTGAGCCGATCCTCGCCCCAGGTTTTTACCTCTTTGGCGTAGTCGCTCTTGTACTGATTGACCGGAATGTCCTTGAACTTGATCTTTCCGGGTTTCCTGACCTCTTTGGGGTCGACTATTTGTACTTTAGGCATGGTATGTAACTCCTTGATTATTGTTATTCGCTTCGGCGGGCCGGGGGTTTTCCACTCTGTGAACCGGCTTCTTCCGTTTATGGTCTGTCTGGGAGTATGGGGTTAAGGGTGCAGGGTTGAGGATTGCCGGCGGGTATCGGTCGATCCCCCCGCAGGTAATACTTTTTCGCTTACTTAATTCCTAATTCTCAACCCTCAACCCTGTTCCTTCTCCTAAAATTCCCAAATCGTTTCTCTGATAATCTCCGACACCGTCGGGTGAGGGAATATCAGCTCCCGGATGTCCTCTACCCGGAACTCCGCCTCTATAAGTGCCGCGGCGCCCCAGATGATTTCCGAGCAGGTTCCCCCTACCAGATGAACACCCATCAGAACTCTGGACTTCGCATCGATAATCACCTTGCCGAATCCCGGTTCCTGACCGTATTCCGCCAGGTAGCGGCCGCTGTACTGCATGGGAAGTTTTTTGATGACCACCTCCCGGCCGGCCTTTGCCGCTTCCGCTTCGGTAATACCGACGCCGGCAGCCTCAGGCAGGCTGTACACCACCGACGGGATGGCGTTGTAACGCATCCGGTCCTCGCGACCCAGCATGTCATTCACGGCCACCTCTCCCATCCGGTAGGCTGAGTGAGCCAGGAGGCTCTTTCCTGTGCAGTCTCCGGCAGCCCAGACTCCCGGGAGATTGGTACGCATTTTTTCATCGACAGCCACGCCTTTTAGGGACACATCCAGGCCGATCTCTTCAAAGCCCATGTCCTCCACCACCGGTCGGCGACCGACGGACATCAGAATTACTTCACCGCCGACAGTTCCGGGACCTTCAGAATCACTGTAGAACACTGTCGCTCCATCGATTTTCTCAACCCGGGCACCAAGCTTGAAAGTCACCTCTTTTTCGAGTCGCTTCCGCAGCAGTGCCGCCACATCGGAATCCAGGGAAGGAACAATCTCAGGCAGCATCTCAACGATGGTGACTTTCGATCCCAGAGTTGAAAACAGGGAGGCGAATTCCAGCCCGATAACTCCACCACCGATGACCACCAGGGATTTGGGGACATGATCGATATCCAGGATTTCCCGGCTGGTAATCACGGCAGGCGAATCGGCCCCGGGTATGGGGGGAATAAGGGGTTTCGATCCCGTGGCGATGAGAATCTTCGCTGCGGTATAGCGCTCGCCATTCACCTCGACACTTGAACGGTCGACAAAACGAGCTTCGCCCTCGACGACGGTCACTTTGTTCTTCTTCAGTTTGGCAGCTACGCCGGATCGCAGAGACCGTACAGTTTTCTGTTTCCGCCTGAATGCCCTGGACCAGTCCAGGGTGACATTCGGGGCGACGACACCGAAATCGGCACTGTCTTCAGCGATGTGAAAATGCTTGGCGGTGGCCAGCAAGGTTTTGGTGGGAATACAACCCCGGTTCAAACAAACGCCCCCGAGCTCTTCCTTCTCAATAACAAGAACCTTCAATCCGGCATGAGCGGCACGCTCCGCGGCATTGTAACCCCCGGGGCCCCCCCCTACGATAATCAGTTTATATTCACTGTTCATATTTCAATATCTCCAATTCTCCATTCATCCACTAAAGCGCCACGGCCCATTCGAGATTACCCAGCAGTGCGCCAAGGTCCTTAAGAAAGCGGGCACTGGGTGCGCCGTCGACGGCCTGATGATTTATCGTGAGTGAAAGCCCCATCCGTTTCTCGATACCGATGCCTTCAGGAGTTTCAATCGGTGAATTGACGATGGTGTTCACCCCGAGAATGGCCACTTCCGGGGTATTAAGTACCGGTGTGAAGCTCTCGATACCGAAGGATCCCAGGTTGGTGATGGTGAAGGTACCACCGGCAAGCTCATCGGGGTTGATTTTCCCCTCCCGACAGGCTGCAGCCAGACGTCTGGTTTCGACGGATAGTTGTGATAGTGAAAGCTGATCTGCGAAACGCACAACCGGAACCATCAGGCCCCTGGGCGTATCCACCGCGAAGCCCATGTGAACATGGCGGAACTGCTTGATTTCGGTCCCGTGGTATGTGGCGTTCATCTCGGGATATCGGGGCAGGAGCCGTGCAACAGAGAACATGATCATATCGTTGATTGACACTTTCGATAGACCGAACTCTTCGGGAGAGGTCTTATACCGGGCCCGCAATGAGAGCAGGGAACCGGCAGGTGCCGAAGTGTTCAGGGTGAGCTGGGCGGTTTCAGCCAGGGAGGCATGCATCCTCTGAGCTACCAGTTTCCGGATACCCTTGACGGGTAAACTCTCCACCGGGCCGGGAAAATCGACGGGCGCACCGGCTGCAACAGGCGCCGCGCCAGCCGCGCCAGCCGCGCCGCCCGCAGGCGCCGCGCCCATATCTTCGGCCAGCACCCGGCCGCCGATACCGCCGCCCTGAGCAGGAGCGGATTCGCCGAGGCTTTGAGCCGCCGGAGTCAGGGGCGCGCGGCCTTCAAGGGCGGCCCGAACATCACGTTCGATGATACGGCTGCCGGGGCCGGTTCCGGCGGCGGGAAGGCCTTGCAAACCGGAAGAGGAGGCCAGATTTCGGGCCCGGGGGGAGATGCCGACAGGGCCGCCGCCGGTGACGGAGAAGCTGCCTGAAGCGGGGGCGGCCTGCCGGGTGGTAGCCGCCGGTTCAAGGGTAGCTGCCGCTGCCGCCGGGGCTGCAGGAGCGCTCTCGGCCGATACGGATGAGGCATCCACTGCGGGTGCGCCAGAGGTCACCATTCCGGAAATATCCTCGCCGGCTTCACCAACGATAGCAAAGGGAGCCAGAACAGGAACGTCGTCGTTCGCTTCGAAGAGCCGGGCCAGGAGGATTCCGCCGACTTCGGCTTCCACCTCGACGGCGGCCTTGTCGGTTTCCACCTCGCAAATAGCTTCTCCGACGGCGATGCTGTCACCAATGTCTTTGTGCCATTCCACGATGATGACAGATTCGACGGTGTTGCCCAGTTTGGGCATCACGATTTCTTGTGCCATGTGTCGTCCTTTATTCTTCGACAATAAGGAGTTCGATCCCCAATGCCTCGATGTCTTTCCGGGCCGGCTCGTGCAGACCGGAGTCGATAACCAATATGTCAATTTCTTTCAGGGGGATGATACGGGCGAATCCCGCCTGACCCCACTTGCCGGAGTCGGCCAGGAGCACGGTTCGGTCCGAGCGTCGATGCATTGTCCGCACGACTTCGGTAGCCTCCATCATATGGGTGGTGAGGCCGTTCTCCATCGAGAATCCGTCGGTTCCGATGAATGCTGTTTTGACATGGAACTGTTCCAGGTGCTGGACTGCGGCGGGACCCACCATGGATTCGGCTTCCGGGCGGAAGATACCGCCGACAAAGGTGAAATGAATCGCCGGGTTGGACCGGGCGTAAGGCAGGAGAAGTGTTGAATCGGTGACAACCTTCACATTCCTCTTTCCCAGCAGGTAACGGCCGATAAGGGCGGTGGTGGTACCCGCCTCGATCATGATGGTGTCACCATCGTCTATAAAGGAAGCGGCGGCTTTGGCAATGGCGGCTTTACGGTCGGGAAAGTTTTTCTGCCGGGCGAGGATTTCAGGATGGAAGGCCGGCAATGCGCCGCCCCGGGTCCGGATGAGATAGCCCTTCTCGGCCAGATTATCGAAATCACTCCGAACCGTAACGGCGGAAACCTCCAGGCGCTTGCTCATCTCGCTCACCCCGATGTGGGGATCTTCGATGAGCAGGTCCAATATTTTCCTTTCTCTTTCGTTAAGCAGTTGCAATACCTACTCCACAGCTTTGTATTTTCTTTCTTTCGACTTACTTTAAGCCTTCTTTTCATCAGTTACAAGCCCTGGGTATGGTTTTTCAAAAGAATTTCAGAGAAAATCCGGAATTTACCGGCCAACATGAGATTTCGGAAAGCACTCAACGAAAACTGAAAATCGGGAGGCTCATACCGGACGAATCGGATGTAGTAAGGTCGATTCGGTACCGCTATAATCTGATGAATGGGACGCAGAAACAAACCGACCTTCGGAGATTTCCCCGGAAAAATACCCTACGCGAAAATCGGCCGGGGAGCGAAGAACCTCATCTACATCATCGGCGGGCCGGGAAATGAGATTCCCAGGGGCCTCGGCTTACGTATGTACACCGGTGATATCTCGTTTCTCACCGATGAATATACCATCTGGGTCACGGCACGCAAGAGGGGCCAGGAAGACGATTACAGTACCCGGAAAATGGCCGCAGACATGGCTTTTGTTATCGGGAAGTGCTTCAGCGGCACTGTGGATGTTGTCATGGGCATTTCCTACGGCGGTTTGATCGCCCAATACATGGCCGCTGATTTTCCGGGACTTACCCGTCAATACATACTCGTTTCCACAGGGGTCAGGGTGCCCCCTTTCGTCGCCGGGCTCGATATGAAGTTTGCAGAATACCTGGCTGCCGGAAAAAACGGGCGGGCGATGCTCATCGTCGCCGATTATCTGTTTCCCCCGGGTTTGAAACGGTCATTGATCAAGATACTTTTGTTTCCGGCCGGTATGTTTTCCGGAAAAGCGCACCACCCCGATTTCGCAACCGACGTCCTCAAAGAAGCGAGGATGGAAGCGTTTCATGACGCACGGGATGCACTTGGAACCATTGTCGATCCCGTCATGATGATCGGCGGCAGCAGCGACCTTGCCTTCCCCCTGGATATTCAGCAGGAGACCGCGGCACTGATTCCCGGCGTCAGATTCGAGGTTTATTCCGGCCGGGGTCATGGGGATACGACCATGGACAAGCAATTCGCCGAAGACATCCGTACTTTCCTCGAAAAGCCCGGGATGTCGGGAGGCGACAAGTGAAACCCCAAGTCGTACGAGACGGTGAAGGGAAAGAAACATCGATCGCCGCCTGGGCCTGTGCTCCTCATCTGTAATAATCATGGAGAAACTCGGCGGTATCTTCATTACCTCGTTCCTTATTGCCTTTTCCGGCGCACTGATGCCGGGACCTCTTCTGAGCGCCACCATCAGCGAAAGCGGCCGCCGGGGCTGGAAGGTGGGCCCTCTGTTCATCCTGGGTCACGGGGTACTGGAAGTCCTCCTCATCGTCGGACTCTTCCTTGGCCTGGCCCCCCTCCTGGTCAGCAATACCGCATTCATCATCATCGCCTTCGCCGGCGGCGGTTTCATGATCTGGATGGCATTGGGGATGTTCCGGTCACTTCCGAGACTGTCCCTGGCCGGTAAAACGGTAGAAACCGGGAATTCCCTGATCCTGACCGGTGCGCTCATGAGCCTGGCCAATCCATATTGGATTATCTGGTGGGCCACCATCGGTCTGGGTTATGTCTTGAGTTCCGGGAAACTGGGATTCCCCGGTATTCTGGCTTTTTTCATCGGTCATATTCTTGCTGACCTCATCTGGTACGCTTTCGTCTCTCTGGCGATTCACAAGGGTCGGGACATCCTTCCCGATCGTGTTTACCGGTGGCTCATCGCAGTCTGTGCCATGTTTCTGCTGGGATATGCCGGGTATCTGCTATTCAACGGTATCACTCGTATAATCTGACCTGTACACAAATGTAGACACTTCTTTGTTTTATTATAAATAACCTTTAGTACAAGTCTTAATACAGAATAGCTTTATCCGAAAAACAAAAAACTCCGAAATTTTGGCATGGTTCTTTCATGCTGTTGTGGTTTACCAGGAGGTAAGAAAATGAAAATCACGGTTGTCGGCTGCGGAAATGCTTTTTCGGATGACAACTTCAATCAGAGTTTCTTACTGGAAGAAAGCGGAAGGAAACTGCTCATCGACTGTGGTTATCAGGTTCCGCTGGCCCTCAAGGTGAACCGGATTGATTTCCGGGAAATCAACGACATCTATGTCTCGCATCTGCACGCGGACCATATCGGCGGCCTGGAATATTTCGCCTTCCAGAGATACGACTGGGTCGAGAAGCCCCGCCTGGCCCCGGTCGGCGCACCAAGGCTCATCGGCAACAAGGAATTACTTAAGAATCTTTGGGAAAAATCCCTCAGAGGCGGCCTTGAGTCCATGGAGGGGTTCGTCAGTACAATTAATACATTCTTTCACGTTCAACCCATAGAACCCAACCAACCCTTCGAATGGCAGGGCTGGACCGTCAGCCTGATCCAGCAGATCCATATCATGAGCGGATCGGTGATCATGCCGAGCTTCGGTATCATTATCGAAAAGTCCGGCCATAAGTCGGTATACTTCGTCACCGACAGCCAGCATTGCTCACCCAGGCAGATCGAGGACTTCTACAAAAAGGCCGATATCATTTTCCAGGATGCGGAATTCATCGGCATCGACACCAG
>JAUVIY010000175.1 GCA_030592625.1 Spirochaeta sp.
AATGAGCGAATACATCACACCCGAATCCCTTGAAGCCGATGCCGAAAAACTTTGGGCCGAATTCGGAGACCGGGAAATATCCATAAAAGAGAGACGGGCTATTCCCCAGCAGGACATGCCGACCCAGGATCCTGAAGAACGCCGGTCCAACATGTCGGAAGTGGCAATCGGATATACCGAAAACCAGGTGAAAATCGAATCCCTCAGATGCCTTCAATGCAAGAGGGCACCCTGCATCGCCGGATGTCCTGTGGGCATCGATATTCCCAGGTTCATTGCTTATGCCGCCAAAGGTGAATTTGCCGAATCAATTGCCGTTATCAAGGAATCAAGCCTGCTGCCGGCTATCTGCGGACGGGTCTGCCCACAGGAGAAGCAATGCATGCTCCCCTGTACCGTGGGTAAAATTATGAAAGACCCCGAAAAAGCCGTGGCCATCGGCCGTATCGAGCGTTACGTTTCCGACTGGGAAGTCGAGCACAATGCCGTCACTCTCATCCCGGTCTCCCCGGCCACCGGAAAGAAAGTGGCGGTTATCGGCTCAGGACCTTCCGGACTCACCGCGGCAGCCGACATTCGCCGGGAGGGTCATGATGTGACGGTGTTCGAAGCCTTTCATAAGCCCGGCGGCGTCACGGTTTACGGCATCCCCGAATTCCGCCTTCCCAAGGCCATCGTTGAACGGGATGTCGAGAATCTCATTACAATGGGTGTGAATTTTGAAACCAATTTTCTCGTGGGGCGAACCCGAAAAATAGAAGATATGCTCACTGAAGATGGATATGACGCCCTCTACATCGCCACCGGCGCAGGACTGCCGAAGTTCATGAACATTCCCGGTGAGAATCTTGTCGGTGTATTCTCTGCAAACGAATACCTCACCCGGTCCAATCTGATGAAGGCCTATGAAACAGGCCGGGCCGACACCCCGATATACACGGCTAAGAAGGTCTGTGTGTTCGGAGGGGGCAATGTGGCCATGGATGCCGCCCGAACCGCAGTACGTCTCGGGGCCGAGGAAGTACATATCGTGTACCGACGGACCGAAAAGGAACTGCCCGCCCGGGTGGAAGAGGTGCATCACGCCATGGAAGAAGGGGTTATCTTCGACCTCCTGGCCAGTCCGACGAAAATCTTCGGTGACGAGGAAGGCCGGGTAACGTCCATAGAGTGCCTGCGCTACGAACTGGGCGAACCCGATGACTCGGGTCGGCGTCGGCCCATCCCCATCGAAGGCAGCGAATATATCGTCGAATGCGATGCCTGCATCACATCAATCGGAAACGCGTCAAATCCGCTGATCAAACAGACCACTCCGGGTCTGGAAGTGAACAAATGGGGCAACATCATCGTCGAGGAATCCACCGGAAAAACATCGATAGACAATGTCTATGCCGGCGGGGACATCGTCCTCGGGGCGGCCACAGTCATCCTCGCCATGGGTGAAGGGCGCCGGGCTGCCAGGGCCATCAATGAAAATCTGGCAGGCCGGTAGTGTTGTGTCCTGGAGATTTGGTGACTTGGCGATTTGGAAATACGATATAAATAGGTAATATGGTGGAGTTACCCGAAATCGTGGAGACAAGCACCCCGAAGTTCGTCGGAGCCGAGCCTCAAGGGCGAGTCCCGCTGGAACGAGGAGTACTTGCAGCAACGAGTCCGGGCAGCTCCGCTCACGGTATTCTAAAGATCTGGGTAATTTCAAAAATACTCGATTTTTGAAATTACCTCGTTCGTGAACTGATTTCCGGGACACAACAGTAGTGATTAATCGTCGCCGCCTTCAGATTCAATTTGTGACGTTTCGTCGTTATCGACAGCTTCTGCCGTTTTTTCCGCGGCTTCTTTTTCAGCGACTTTCTTTGAGTGACAGTCGGTACACAGGTTGTCATCCATGAAATAGATTGTTTTGAAATCCAGGCGCGCATCGCATTCAGCACAGGAAAGCCTGTATGGAAACACCCTTTCCCGGAAAATATAAAGCAGCACGGCAACAACAGCGACACCGATGTACAAATAGTTGTCGGTCAACCCTCGCGCTGCTACTAATTGGGCCATTGTGGTTATCAGGAATACGGCAATGGCCTGGAGAAGGGATGACATACGTTTCTTGCCGGCAGCCTGCCCATAACGCCTGAACATGAGGTTCGGAATGAGGACGACGATCAAGGGCCACATTTTCAGTTCGGCTATCCATGCGGAGACGGTGTTTCCATTCATATCGCGCCTATCATACGCGCTCTTTCGCTGAGGGTCGATATGTCCGGGGCAGCAGAACGTCGAAACTGGTCCATTCTCCCGGGGTGCTTTCGTATGAAATGGTTCCTCCATGGGCCTTGATGATGTGATCACAGATGGAAAGTCCCAGACCGGTATTGGTTTTCGTCAGCTTGGTAGTGAAGAAGGGCTGGAAAACCGACTCTTCAAGATCCTGTGGAATCCCGTGGCCGTTGTCCGACACCCTCACCCGCAGGAAACGTCCGGCCTTTGAAATCTCCACAGCGATGCGGCCTTCGTCCAGAACGGCTTCCAGGCTGTTCATCAGTAGATTGATAAACACTTGCTTGAGCCGATTTTCATCCCCTGCAGTCAAAGCAGGATCCGTCTGGAATCGTTTTTCCAGCTTGATCCTCTTTTCGGCGAGCCGGTGTCCCAGGAGAAGAAGCACTTCATCCAGCAATTCCACCAGACTCACCTCATCCTCGTTTTTCCGGGGCAGACGACTGAAACTCAGGAGACTGCCGATGATTTCTGTGATTCTTCGGATTTCCTTCTGCATTTTCTCCAGCTTGATCAAATCGTCGTCATCCCGCTCCTTGAGTTTCAGGAGCTCGAGATAATTATTGATAATGCCCAGGGGATTATTGACCTCATGGGCGACCCCCGCGGCGAGTTCCGCGGTGTACTGGTGCTTTTCGGCCTCGGTGAGGTATTCCTTCACCGAGGCGCTCAAGGATGCATCCTCCAGGGTGAGCAGGGCGCCCAGATAGCTGTAATCCTCATCGTGAAGAGGAAGGATTCTCGCCTTGACGAACTTGGCATTACCGATGGAAATCCCTTCCCAGGCACCTTTACCGCGACCGGAAAGGGTGGTCAGGATTTCATCATTGATGAGGCTGTCTTCGGATAGAGAGAAGTCTCCAAGCTTCCTGCCGATAAGGGATGCCGGCTCGACGTCGAGTATTCCGGCGACAGACTGATTGGCCTGAAACACAGTCCCTTCCCGGTCGAATATCATGACACCCACCGGCAGATCTTCAATCAGGCTGCGGTTGTATCGCCTCAAGGCCATCAGCTGTCGCTCTTCCTCAGGAACACCCCGGCTCTGGGTTCCCGGAGTTTCCAGGACGGCATCAAAGGCCAGACGATACAGACGCATCCGGTCCAGATCGGCAACCATTTCGGTACTTTTCCTGTACCCGTCCTGCAGTACCGTCACCCTGTCGGCCAATTCGAAGATCTCATCAAAATTCTGAGTGATGTAGATGATGGATTTCCCGGCTTTCCGGAAATCCGCCAGTATCCGGAAGAGCTGGACCAACTCCTCGTCGTTCATACGGTTGGAGATTTCATCCAGGATAAGGATGTCCGGCGATATGGCGAGGATGCGAGCGACTTCCACCATCTGCTGCTGGACTACCGACAGTTCTGAAAGAGGCGTGAGGAGATCAAACTCCTGCCCGAGATCTTTCAGGAGCTTCCGGCTTTCGGTGAGCATACGACCATAACGCCGGTATCCCAGCCAGGCGCCGGGCATCCGTCCGGAATAGATGTTCTCAATGGCGTTGAGTGAGGGAATCACCATAATGCTCTGATACACCATACCGATGCCCCGGGACATGGCATCCTGGGGAGAGAAAAACTGCACAGGGCGACCTTTCAGGACGATATCTCCCCGCTTGGGGACCAGGTTTCCACCGAGAATCCGCATCAGGGTGCTCTTACCCGCTCGATGCTCGCCTACCAGGGCATGAATTTCTCCGGAACGAATGTCGAGATCCACACCGCGAAGTGCTTCAAAACCGCCATAAGAATAATGGATGTTCCGCATCTGCAGCAGCGTGGTGTCCGCCATTGTCAGTTCATACCCAGTTTTTTCATTTTGTTGTACAGGGTCTTTCGATGGATATTGAGAATTTCGGCGGTCTGCTGCTTCTGGCCTCCCGACCGGTCCAGGGCGTCTTGTATCAGCTCTCTGGTGATATTATCGGTGGCATCATCCAGACTCCGGCCGGTGAAACTCCGCTCCAGTTCCACCTCTGCATATTGCTTGGGCAAGTCCGAAAGATCGATACGGTCCCCGTCACAGAAAATCACCGCACGTTCAAGACAGTTTTTCAACTCACGGATATTCCCCGGCCAGTCATGGGAAGAAAACAGACGGCGGGTTATCTCATTTACTCCCTTGATGTTTTTGTTGTAGCGCTTATTGAAGAATTCTATGAAAAAATCCGTCAGAACCGGAACGTCCCCGGGGCGTTCCCTCAGCGGTGGAAGCTCGATTGTGATTACCGACAGCCGATAGTACAGGTCTTCCCTGAAGTTTCCCTGTTTTACCAATTCCCGAAGGTTTTTGTTCGTAGCCGCCAGAACCCTCACGTCTGCAGAAATGGTCTCCGAACCTCCCAGCCGCTCGAATTCTTTCTCCTGCAGGACACGGAGTATTTTGGATTGGGTCCCGATATTCATGTCCCCGATTTCATCGAAGAAAATTGTACCGCCCTTGGCTTGTTCGAATTTCCCCTTACGCTGCTCCCGGGCATCGGTGAATGCCCCGCGCTCATGACCGAACAATTCGCTTTCCATTAAGGCTTCGGGGATGGCGGCACAGTTGAGTTTGATAAAGGGTGCATCTTTCTTCGGGCTGTAGGCATGGATGGTGTTGGCCGCCATTTCTTTGCCTGTGCCGCTATCTCCGGTAATAATGACAGGGGCATCGGTAGGCGCGGCCTTTTCTATCAGGCTGAATAGGCTTTCCATACTCGGAGTCCGGGTCAGAGTTACCAGACCTCCAATTGTATCATCCCGGTCAACACCTTCGGACGTAATCTTCTCGATTTCCTCCAGAAGAGCCGGCATGTCAATGGGTTTGGAATAGAAATTGACCGCGCCGTATTTCATGGTCTTCACCACGTTTTCCACGGAAGCATATGCACTGACCATGATGACGGGTACCCGGCGATCCCTGGCCTTGATGACATTCAGAAAGTCCACACCATTGCCGTCCCTCATGCGGATATCAAGAAGAATCAGATCAAACTGCCCTCTCTCCAGAGCAATACCGGCATCCCGGGTTCCGGTAGCATATTCCGCCCGATATCCGTGGGATTCGAGTAACTCCGCCAGGGAGAGGCACATTTCAAGTTCATCGTCAACGATCAGGATTTTGTGGACCATTCAGGGCATCAGTATCCCGCCGACCGAATGAAAAAGCAAGATTCGGAAAGAAAGTACAACAACTGCATTGTGGTCCGGTGTGCAAAATTGTACACATAAATTCGACCATGTGGCGGGAGTTGCACATTATTCCGACTTGCTTCCCAAAACCGGACCGGACTCTATAACACTGTAAATGTATATATTTGATGAACATGAAAAAAATTTCGTTAACAGGAAGAACTTGGCACAATATTTGTATGTAGTATTGGAAATCGAAAAGGAGGCTTCAATGAAGCGCTTTCTCTTACTTGCACTTATCGTATCTCTCGTCGGTACCATGGCTTTCGCCAGTGGTGGTTCCGATGCGGCTCCCGCAGACGACACCATCGTCGTCGGTGTGTCCTTCTCGGACTATGCCACCGACCGCTGGCCCCGTGAGGCTGCTCTGCTGACCGAACTCGGCCAGAAAGCCGGTGTCCAGGTCATCACCCAGGTCGCCAACCAGGATCCCAAACTGCAGAACGACCAGATCGAAAACATGGTTCTCCAGGGCGCCGATGT
>JAUVIY010000084.1 GCA_030592625.1 Spirochaeta sp.
GTCTTTTCACCGGCACCGAGTTCCCTCAGAACATTTTCAGTGACTTCAATATGTGCATCCAGTTCATGGCTGCCGGCATCCGCAACGTGCAGGATGATATCGGCCAGGACGGCTTCTTCCAGGGTGGAACGGAATGCATCAACCAGATCGTGAGGGAGCTTGCGGATAAACCCGACGGTATCGGTCATCAGAAATTCCCGCCCCCCGGGCTGCTCGATACGCCGGGTTGTCGGGTCCAGTGTGGCGAAAAGCTTGTTCTCCACCAGCACTTCGGAACCGCTTATTGCGTTCAACAGCGAAGATTTCCCGGTATTCGTATATCCCACCAGAGAGACTGAAGGCACCGGTCGTTCCAGGCGTTTTTTACGCCTGACATCCCGCTGTTCACGAACTTTGGACATGTCGCGCTTCAGGTGGGCAATCCTGCTCAATACCAGGCGCCGGTCTGTTTCCAACTGGGTTTCGCCTTTCCCCCGGGTACCTCTGGCACCACCCCTCTGTCGGGACAGATGGGTCCAGGCTCTGGTAAGACGTGGGAGGCTGTACTGCATACGGGCCAGAGCTACCTGCAGAACCGCCTCCCGGGTGGAGGCCCGGTCGGCGAATATATCCAGGATGACTTCCCGCCGATCAATCACGGCAATGTTCCATTCTTTTTCAAGATTCCGCTGTTGGCCGGGAGAAAGATCGCCGTCGAATACCACAAGGTCGGCATCAAAGTCGGTGATATTCTGCGCCACCTCCTCGATCTTGCCCTTTCCCAGCAGCCATCGGGGATGGAATGCCCGAAGGGTCACCAGAATTGAGCCTACAGTGGGAATGTCCAGGGACTTCACCAGACCCTCCAGTTCCTCCAGATGGGCCTCGGCGCTTCCCGGATTTTCACCCGAATCGCGGATGCCGATGAGAAAGGCCCGCTCGCACATGCGGGAATGAATGTCGCGATTTTCCAGTTCGATGAAAATGTTATCCACGAGAAGCGATTATAGCCTCCCCGCTGCCGGTCTACAATGGCAGCTTCTAGGACGCTTATGCAATCACCCCAATCCCATCAGTCGTTTGATATTCTGACCCATAACCAGAGAAACCTGCTCACGCTCCATCCGAATCTCTCTGAGTATTCCCAGGTGAGAATACAAGCACCATTCTCTGTAGTTCTGGAATCCCAAAGCCCTTGAGTCGGTTCCGAATATCAAACGCTCCGGACCGAATACATCCAGGGCTTTCATGAACACTTCCTTAAGGGTAATGGGGTATGGCAGATACTTCATCCATACATTGGTTCCGGATGAGTCCAGATACAGATTCTGTGTATGATATGCCAGGAACAGCAGTTCCTGGAAATAACCTGCACCAAAGTGAGGCACGATGATGTTCAGCTCCGGGAAATCCTTCAGTACCGGGTGAAGCTCTATGGGATTGCAATACCGAAGGTCTGTTTCGTAATTCAGTGTAATCCCTAAATGAAACATCAAAGGGATTCCCAGGGAACGGGCCTCTTCATAAATGGGGTAGATTTTTTTATCGGACGGTAAAAACGGATAGGTTGTGGGGTAAAGCTTCAGGCCACGAAAGCCTTGCTCTGTGACTCGCCTTCTCAGTATCCCTGGAGAATCTTTATCAAAAGGATCGACCGTAGTGAAGAGATGAAAACGTCCATCTCCGGCATTCCGGAATTCCGTCAGGGTCTCCTCTTCGGGTCTTATTGCCAGGAAAACACCGGCATCAATACCGTATGTGTCAAAACGTTCCAACCAGGTTTTCGCCAGTTGGGGTATTTCATCGATGGAGTCTTCATCCAAAAGCGGAGGATCGTATTTTTTCTTAAACCATTCCTGCCACTGATTCCATGCACTGCAATAACGTTCATCCCGTCCATCGAGCTGCTGCTTCTCCAAGGCGGCCAGTTCTCTCGTGAATGCATGGACATGACCATCGATGATTTCAATTTCTCCAATCATTTGTTTCCTCACTTATATATCGTTCGATATGATTATCTTCGATTCTGACAAGTCCCTGTTTGCGCATGCCGTACAGGAATGCCATATAAAGATCCTCCCGAATCGGTAAACCGTCAGAATCAATTTTTTCCCGGAATTCATCCAATGAAACAGATTCCTGTTTATCCAGAAAATCCATCAACTGCCCTTCCCATACAGCTTCGGGAATATCTGCATCCTTCATGTTTTTCATCATGAAAGCGAAAAGAGTGTTCGACACTGCCGCCATCGCAGAATGCAGATCTTTACTGCATCGTATATAAATACCGGATTTGTTCTCCGTTCCTGAATTCCTGACGAAAATGATTCCGGTTCCGCCTGAATTATCACCTTGAACCCGGTAGCAAAGCACTTGGGAGTCGTCGGAGAAGCTCAATAACTCAGCCCTGAGACCCTTTTTAATAATCCTTTCCGCTTCTTTCCAGATTACCGATCCGGGAAAAAAGAGGGATTTTTTTACGAAATACACATACTGACTCCGGGATATTCCCCGGGGATAAGGGTTGACAATAATCCGGGAATCCGGTTTTGCATTGGTTATGGCTCCCAGGGCCATAAGTGCACCGAGCAGACCATTCCCGGTATAGACAGCCTGTTCCTTGCCGCCCGGCGTGTAAACCCGATGGTGAATAAGGAGATGCCCGGATTCCTCCCAACCGATAATCGGCTTCATACCCCGCCGGGCACTCAATAACCTGCGGTCACCGACCGACGTTATACAGGACTTCAATAAGAAATCTTTTTCTACTGCCATTGAAACCATTATGTCGCTTTCAATTGTATGCGAGAAAAACTCACCGGGATTTCTCTTACCGGCTCCGGTTAAACCCTGCAGTATCCACCAGGCTTCCCTATCACCGTTGAGGATGTGCACCTGGTCCGTATCCTTCATGTAATAGAGAAGATAGCCACGATCACCATCACCGTCGTTCACCAACCCGTACACAGCCTGACTCACGATCCCGGTTGATGCCTCCTGTTCACGTCCAATCCGGAAAACTTCCCGAACCACCGGTAAATTCGCCACATCCCCGGTATCATTCGCGCTGATGAACTCCTTGCCCTCCAGTTCCGCAACACCGCCGCCGCGGTTGATGTTATCTCCCCGGGGAAGGCAATTGACAGTATGAAGGTTGCATCCGGTTTGACGGATTAAAGCCGGACCCATCATGCTGAAGGCGCCGTTGGCTCCGTCGTAAACGATATAACAGTTCCGGGGCACACCGATTTCATCCAAAGCGGATATCATGACATTCAGAAAGAATTCAACCGGATCTTTCACATCTCCGAATAAAACCAGAGGTTCCGGACGAACTGAATCCCGGGATTTATCAGAAATCCCGACCGATTCCTCAAGGGCCAGCTGCAAGGCCAGTGCACTGACGGCAAACTCCCCTGCAGGACCTTCTTCCGATAGCTTCGAAGTTCCGCAAAAAAGTTTCAGACCGTTTTGTGACGCTGGATTATGACTTGCCGTAACCACTCCGAATAGAGAACTTCCCACTCCGGCAGCCAGAACCGGCACCCCGGGGGTAGGAAACATCCCCAGAGAAAAAACCTTAAGACCCGTTTCTGAAAAACCCGTAGAAGCCCCTTGCAGACATTCTTCTCCTCCCCTCCTGCTGTCATGAGCCAGCAATACCGGGGATGAGATTTCCGTTATTCCATGCTCCAGGGCCAATACAGCCAGTGCCCGGGAGACCAGTGCAAACAGCTTCGCTGTGACAACGCGGTTTCTTATAAACATCTCAATTGCTTCCAGGCCGGTGCATCCACAATCCCGGAAATCACCCCGGATTCCATCAGTCCCTTGAAACCTGATCCGACTCAGAAGACAGTACTGTCTCAGTCGTTCTGAAGATGCTTCACCGGGAAGTGCAAGCAGAGTGTTCAAGCGATCGATGTCAATAATCACCGGCCTGGGGATATCCGCTTTATTCAGGATGTTCAGGATCTGATGATATTCCGTTAAATCCAGGTTTCCCGAGGCGAGTTTCACTCTCAGTTCAACATCATCAGACTGATGAGAATTCAGGATGATAAAAGAACCGGGGAGGAAGCAGAGTATGCCTCTCTCAAATAAAAGTTTCTCCAGTTTATCCAGGCTGCTTATCATTCAGAATATCCAGGCTGATGATATCTTTGAGCCTTGTCGCTTCCTTGTAAATCATTCCACTTTTAAAAGTGCCGCGCTGTTCTTATAGAGAATCTTCTCGATGTCCCTTTCGGGGAAACCCAGAAAACGCATGATTTTATGCTGTTCTTCCAAATAGGTATAGGAATATCCTCTGGGGAAGCTGCTGGAATCCGAGGCGAAAAGAATACGCTCCGGTCCAATAGTCTGATAAAATTTCCGGAAAAGATCCGTCAGAGTCAGGTCGTAGGCCATCCACCTCACCCACTGGTTGGAACCCGACGAATCAACAAAAACGTTGGGACGGGTCCAGCACAGATGCAGTAATTCAGTAGGATATCCCGCACCAAAATGTGGCACGATAAAATTGACTGTGGGAAAATCAAGGGCAATCTGCTCCAGGATCATGGGCGATATGTTGACTCCGGTCGGTACTCCTCCACCGGCTCCCAGGATGCCGAAGTGACTGAGCACCGGAATATCATAAGCCTTACAAACCTCCCAGAGTGGATAAAGCGATTTATCGTTCAAGGGAATGTTAAAAGCCGGTGCCAGGAGCTTGTATCCCTTCATCCCATATTCAGTAATGGCCTTCTCCAGCTTTTCAGCAGCATTTTCCTCGAAAGGATAGACATGGGCAAAGCCGATGAAGCGATCGGGATGTCTGGAGATGATTTTCGATAGACGTTCATCCCCGCCACCGGAGACAAACACCACTTTTTCAATCCCTTTTTCATTAATATCCTGAAACCATCTCTCGGCGGCTACCTCGTCACTTTGGAACTCCACGTTTCCGGATTCGAAGTTGAAGGCCTTTCGCCAGACTTCCTGTGGATTCTGAATCCCCTTTAGATCGAAGGACACCCTCTTATTCAGTGAGTATCCGGGAAACCAGCTCTCCAATCCCCCTCCGGCGACGGGAAAGTGATTGTGTACATCGAGTACCTTAACACCTTGAATCATCCCCTAACCTCCATTTCTTCCAACATGGCTAAAGCTTCATCCAGATTGTCTGAGATAAACTGTCTGCGGCTTGGAGCAACTGAATGCTCACCGGGGTTCCATTCAGAGAACCAATATCCGATACGCCCGTCGGAATTATGGGATTCGAGAAGGTGATCCCAAATTTTTCGCAGCTGCGGTGTCTCCACACCCTGCTCTGAGAGGAAAACAAGCTTGTCCCTGACAGCAACGGTTTTCTCCCAGATCGGTCTGGCTTCTCCTTCGGTAAATGTTTCAACTTTGGTATTCCCGAGGTAATCATTAAGCTGTATCTCTCGTTGGGGAGGATTGTTCTCGATGAAATCCCCGATGGAGGAGAACCGTACTTCGTCCAAAGCTGCCAGTTTCTCAAGGAATTCAGAGAAAACTCTTTCAGTTTCGGTAAAACCGCTGTTGAACTCATCAATGAAAATAGTTTCCGCATCCCTTTTAAAGAGGAGGAGGCTGTCCGGATGCTGCCTGGCGAAAACCTTCACGCCTTCAATCACCTGATCCACAGGATTCTGCCCCTTCATCATGAGCTTCAGGAACCTGGGGGGATTTTCCGGCAGCTGATAGGCTGCGGGTATGGAGATGATTTTTCTCCTGTCATCCACTACCGCGGTAAACGGAAAATAGAGTAACTCCTCGGGAATCTCCGGAACCGCGGCCTTACGAACCTGGCTGGCCAGAGATATCACCCATTTTATCCCGTGATTAACCAGAACCTGGGCCATTTCCCGGCTGTATGCGAATTCCGGAGGTAAAAAACCATCCGGGCGTATTCCATAGACATCCTCGTCAATAACCAGTCCTCTTTCCAGCTGCTTTTCAAACTCAATCGGTTTTAACAGCTGAGGAATGGGATGGGAGTAGGTATAGGTGCCCAAATGAAAATGCATCCCGATATTCTCTTTAATTTTATCAACCGTGTCGGGGGTATTTTTCTGCATCAAGCGTGTTGAATAACCGGAGATGAAGAAATCCGCTTGAGTATTATTTTTTATCAGCAGGTCTATCAGAGGATCATATCCGCGACGGACAATCTGTTTCTCATCGCCCACCTCAATTTCACATCGTTGAATATTGAAGTTGAAAGCAAACGCGAGATTAATCATGTAGTACTCCTATCCGGTTGGTTAACCCTTGATGCCGGACATGGTTATACCCTGAACAAAATACTTCTGGGCAAAGGCATAAATGACACCAAGGGGCAGAAGAGTGACAACCGCCCCGGCCATTTTCAAATTCTCATTTACATCGTATTGCCGGGAAAAACTGGCCAGTCCAATGGTCAGGGTCATCAATCTCTGAGAATTGATGTAAAGAATGGGTCTCAGAAGATCATTCCAGCTGGTCATTACAGAAAAGATGAACAAGGTTGCCAGAGCAGGTCCTGCCAGGGGAAGGAAAATCCTGCCGAATATGCCGAACATACTGCATCCATCTATCCTGGCTGAGTCTTCCAGGTCCTTTGGTATCGTCATGAAAAACTGTCTCATCAGAAAGACACCGAATGCGCCCGACAGCCAGAATGGAATAATGAGGGCCAGCTGAAGCGGACTGTCTATCCATCCTGTTTTCATCATGATGAGAAATTCGGGAATGATGAGAACCTGCATGGGAATCATCATGGTTGCCAGAATGATGCTGAAAAGGATGCCTTTCCCGGGGAAACTCATTCTGGCAAAAGTGAAACCCGCCAGGGAACTCGTGAATAATCGACCGAAAGCAGCCATTAAGGCAATGTAAACGCTGTTACGCATGTATCTGATGAAATGGTTTTCAATGAGGATTTCCCTGAAATTTGACCAATAGAACACCTTTGGAATCAATCGCGGCGGTACCTCGGTCATAACTCCACTTCCCTTCAGGGAGGTAGCGATCATCCAAATAAAAGGCACCAGCATGACGATGGATATGGTGATCAGAACGATATAGAGAACCGAGTTGTTCAGAATCCTCGAGATTGTCTTCTTTCTCCGGTATCTGTTCGCTTCGGACATCAGTAATGTACCCACTTTTTTTGCCCCTGAAAATTGATGAATGTAATAATGGCCACCAGTATGAAGAGTATATAAGCCTGGGAAGCGGCAAAACCCATCCGGTAGTATTTGAAAGCATTAAGAAAAACGGAAATGGATATGACGTTCGTCGATCCCGCCGGACCTCCAGGAACAGAGCCTTCTCCGGCAGCCGGTGATGTCAGGATATAGACAAGATCGAAGATCTGAAAAGACCGAATGACAGTTATGATGATGATGAAGAAGGTAGTCGGTGAAATCAACGGCAGGGTAACCCTGAAAAAGGTTTTTATCTTGTTTGCACCATCAACGATAGCAGCTTCCTTCAGCTCCCTGGGAACACCCTGCAAACCTGCCAGGAAAATCACCATGTTATACCCGATCGTAAGCCAGACATTCAACATGACAATCGTTCCAAGGGCTGTATCGGGGTTTCCCAGCCACTCGGGTCCCTTCAGATTAAACCAGGTATCGAGAAGATAGTTCACCAATCCGTATAGAGGGTTTAAAAGCCACGCCCATACGGCACCAGTGGCTGCCACTGCGCTGATTACCGGAAGGAAATAGAACGACCGGAACAACACGACACCTTTGAGCCTGTTGTTCACAAGAAGCGCCAGAACCAGGGAAGCAACGACACCAAGGGGAACATACATCAGGGTGAATCGGACAGTATTTCCGAATGTTTGTATGAAATCCTTGTCGCCGATTAATTCCTTATAGTTTGCCAGGCCGATCCATGTACCCCCTTTAATAGGGTTGTACCTTTGGAAGCTCAGGATAAAGGACCAGATAACCGGCCCCAGTCGAAAAAAAATAAGTCCGAGTAGAATTGGTAATAGGAATAGGTAAGGAATAACGTAACGCTCGAATTGCTTCGACCGGATTAAATCTGAGTATTTCATGGCAAAACCTGTTTCCTGGAATTCCTGCGATTCCGAATTGACCGGAACCGCAGGTTCTCTATTGAATTAAACCGTTAATCAATCCCGATTGAGGATCTGGTTGATTTTCTCTTCAAGCTCTTTCATGCCGGCCTCAAAGCCCACCTCACCCAGAACGATCTTGTCGAACATGGATTCCGCGGAAGGCCGCCATTCGGACATCTTGGGAGCAGTTCTGGAACCGATAAGATCGACAGCTTCCAGGACGACTTCTTTATTAGCAGGCATCTGGCCTTTCTCCAGCCAGACTTCGGACATAGCTGCTTCACGCCAGATGGGAACCTTGCCGCCGAGAAGAGAATCGTAAGGTCTTTTCGGACCGGTCATGTCCAGCATCCATTTCCAGGCCTGATCGGGATATTCGGTGTAGTTGGACATGGCGAAGTTATCGGTCCAGCCATAGACGACATGATCACCCGTACTATCGGGACCTCTGGGAATCAGGGCGATTCCGAAAGGATCTTCCAACGCACTCCGGTAAGAAGAAATCCGCCAACTGCCCTCAGAAACCATGCCGATCTGCCCTGTGGTAAAAGGCTTGCTGACACCCTGCATCTGTGCTGCCGTGGGAGAATAGCCGGCTAACACGATACCCGTCAGGAAATCCCAGGCATCTTTACCCGACCCGGTAGTCATCTCAGCGGATTTGTCATCATCACTGAGAATCTGGCTGCCATTGTTATAGACAAAACCATAATTCTGGGCATAACGGCCTTTAACCCAGTAACCCCACTGATCGGTATCGCCATCACCGTCGGTATCCTGAGTTAAGGTTTCGGCAGCTGCCAATACATCGTCCCAGGTCCAGTTCTCATCCGGATAATCCAAACCGGCTTCATCGAAAAGACGGATATTATAGTAGAAAATACAGTTGACTACCGCATATGGGAATGCATAGGTCTTCCCTTCGGAAGATTTCAGTGTATCAAAAGCCGCCGGGAAATAATTGCCCTTATCGATAGTATCAATGAATGAGGTCATTTCCTTGAAGGCATCCAGTTCTCCATAAGTAATGGAGTTTGATGTGTCGGTCCAGAACACGTCCGGGAGGTTCTTGGCGGCAGTCATGGCCAACATTTTTTCCCAATACTGATTGTAAGGGGCCGCTTCAACCAGCAGAGATGCCACATCGTCATTTGCAGCGACAAAGGCATCAGCCAATGCCTGCTCTTTTTCGACAATCTGGGGATCCCACATCATGTAACGAAGTTCCGCTACTTCTGAACCGGTATCTGCCCCGCCATTAGCCCACACTGAGACAGCTGTAACTGTCA
>JAUVIY010000072.1 GCA_030592625.1 Spirochaeta sp.
AACCTCGTTATGGGGTCGAATACATAATTATTTATATAATAATAAATTATGTATTCTAAATGTCTGGGTAATTTCAAAAATACTCGATTTTTGAAATTACCTCAACTAGAATAATAGAATATCATTCGTAGACCTTTCGGAGGATAAAGTAACTATGTATCGCAGATTATTAATGATGGCTCTGATAATTGTTCTTCTGTCAGGTGCAGCAGGCGCCCAGACTCGATGGGATGAAACGCCACGTGTCGGTATTGCCGTAGAAGATAAATCCAGTGCATCACTGGTCAATATGGCCGCAGTCGGTGTTGGAGATACCACCGGAATCGGGTGGTCGGGCTATATGGACGGCTCCGGTGACATGGATCATACATTGAACCTGACTCTGGGTTGGTTGGCCTACAATTACAGACAATTCAACAACATAAACAATCATGAAATTGGTCTGGGTGTCCCGCTTTACGACGGACTGTATTTTGGAACCAGTATCCGTTGGACACCCAATCAGGGCTCCGGATGGAACACCCATCTCCTTTACCGTCCCTACACCTGGCTCTCGTTCGGCATCAAGGGCGAGTCTCTGAACAACAATCCCTGGATGGATTGGGGCGCGGGATTCAAGCCTTTGATGTTCAGCGATTTCTGGCGCAGCCGACTCACCCTGTTCTATGACGGCCGGGTCAATAACTCGGGTCGTTACGACAATATCGCCACCGGACTCAGGATGATGCCTATAGACGGACTGGAATTGTTCGGTCATTGGGATTTCCGGGATGATAAACTTGTTACCGGTATCAACCTTTCCTGGCATCGTTTTCTCCTGGGAGGCGAAGTCACCAGTGCCGGCAACAATTCCTGGTCGGAAGGTAATATCCAAACCTTTGCATCCCTGAAACGGATGCGTAGTCTGTCGACGCACCGAAAACGCCTCGTGATTTACGACGTAGCCCAGGTAATAACCGATACACCACGGATGTATGCCAAGGCTCAGGATTTCAAGCCGGATCCGAATCCAACCCGCTCATTGTTTGAATTCCTGCAGGATATGGAGTGGATTCTCAATGCCCCGGAAGTCGAGGCGATTCTGTTCGACAATCAGTCCCTTCGCACCTCGTTTTCCAACCTGATTGAAATCGAACAGGCCCTGAGGAGACTCAAAGAGGCTGGTAAGCGGATCTATTTCTATGGAGACTCTTTCGGAAGCACCCAGTATGCCCTGGCGGCTTCTGTTGGAGATGAGGTATTCATGAGTCCCCAGGGATCCATCGATCTGACGGGATTCGGCGTATCAAACCTGTATTTCAAGGATCTTCTGGCCAAATACGGGGTGAATATCTACAACTTCCAGAGTCACGAGTACAAAACCGTCTACAACAACCTGTCCGAATCCTCAATATCCGACGCCCAGCGCGAATCCCTGGAATACGTCTATGGAGGTCTGCAGGAGGAATTGGATCGCATGATCGGCCAGGGCCGGAGTGGTAAACTCACCGAAAATCTGGAAAATCTGTACAAAGAAGGATACTGGATGTCTGCCGCCCGGGCACATGAAGCCGGGCTGATTGACGAATTGATGTATCGGGACCAGATGGAAACCTGGCTCGGAATGCGCCGATATTGGGTATCATATTTCTCACAGGAACGTTGGGACATGGACTATGAATGGAAATCCACCAACCGTCCGAACATCGCCGTCATCTACGCCAACGGCAACATCATAATGAGTGAGGGTGCCAGAGGACAAAACATCGGCGCCGATAGCCTTGCCGCCGCCATCCGGAATGCCCGTTACAATCCCCTGGTTCAAGGTATTGTGCTCCGGGTGAATTCCGGTGGCGGCTCAGCGCTGGCCTCGGATATCATCGCCCGGGAAGTGGCCCTCTGCGCTGTCGGACCACGGCCCAAACCCATTGTCATCAGCATGGGCGGGGTTGCTGCATCAGGCGGCTACATGATATCCGCTCCGGGTACCAGGGTTATGGCCACGCCGGGGACCATCACAGGTTCCATTGGCGTCATCACTATGATTCCCGACATCTCCGGTCTGCTGGAAATGTTTGAAGTCGGCGTCGGTACCGTTACCACCACCGAATCGGCCGATATTCCCAATATCTTCCGCCCGCTTACCGAGACCGAGGAACAGCGGATTCGGGATTCGGTTATGAAGAACTATGATTCCTTCATCAGCATGGTTGCCATGAACCGGGATATGACATCTGAGTCGGTGGATGCAGTGGCCATGGGCCGTATCTGGACCGGGCGGCAGGCTATGGATCGCGGTCTGGTGGACAGTATGGGCGGCCTGGATGACGCCATTGAACTCGTCGAAGGAATGGCCGGTGTTTATAATGCACGCATCCTGGAAATCAATCCCGGGAACATCATTTTCGCCATCCCCAGTATTCTTCCTGCTCTCGCTGTATTCCTCGACTTGCAGCCGGTGGATCCGATGGATATGGTTCCCGATGATCTCAGGAACGTTATCGAATTCTACAAGACCGTTTCGGCATACGAAAGAGGCGAAGCCCTCTTCCTGATGCCCTACACACTTAAGGAACTGGATCTGGATAATAGGGACTGACCTCCGGCGACGCTCGGATTAATGCCTGGAGATCCGGAGACAGGGACTGGGATTTATCCGAGGTTACCCTCCGGGAAAGTGCTGCTTTATAGCCTTTAGTGTACTCACTCCGGCCGGATGTGATAAATATCACATCTATCGGTAGGGGACATGCCTCAAGATGGAACAGAATGCTGGCGAAATGGTATCAGTTGGTACCAAAGTGCAAGCATTTTGGTACGATATTCTGTGACTCATTTCGCCCCGGAGCGGGACACGCAATGGCCGCAGGTCATACCGGTCACTTCTATCTCATACTTGTTCATATTCGTTTCCTGATCGTTATTGAATTAAGCACCACCCCGATGGAACTCAGGCTCATGGCCACCTCGGCAATAAGGGGATGAACCAGGGCCAGGGCCGCCGCCGGCAATGCAATAATGTTGTACACGAAGGCCCAGAACAGATTGCTCTTGATCGTCTTCACGATCAAGGAGGACAGGGTGAGGGCTTCGACGATGCGTCCCAGCCCCCCCCGGGTGATGACAATGTCACCGGCCTCCATCGACAGGTCGGTACCTTCGGCGAGGGCGAAGCCCACATCCGCCGCTTTGAGAGCCGCCGCGTCGTTGATACCGTCTCCGCTCATGCCGACCCGCAGTCCATTCTGCTGGAATTCCTGAACGATCCGGAGCTTGTCCTCGGGACGGAGGTTTGAACGGACATCATCGGCGGGAATGCCCACCAGGGCGGCCACGGCATGGGCCGTTCCCGGGGCATCGCCGGTAATCATCACCGGGCGGACACCCCTCTTTTTCAGGGCGGAAACCGCCGAAGCCGCCTCTTTTTTAACCGGATCCGCCAAAGTGATATGCCCGGCGACCCGGCCCTCGCGGCAGACTTCGATGAGGGTTTCACCCGGGGTGACGGTTGGAAGACCGCCTGCTCCGAGTTCACCGGCCGCTCGCTTTCCGGCCGCTCTATCGCCTGCCGCATTGTCGACTGCCGCATCAGCAGTCGGACGGCCCACCGAATAAAGGACGCCGTTCACCCGGCCCTCGATGCCTTCTCCGGCGGTTTCATTCACATCTTCCGGCATCGGCGTTGCGGCATCAGCAGCCCATTCCACAACGGCCCGGGCCAAGGGATGGACCGATAACCCTTCCAGGGCCGCCGCTGCCGCCGCATCATGGGCCTCCAGGGTAGATGAAGTAACAGCCGGGTGCCCCTCGGTGAGGGTACCGGTTTTATCGAAGAGGATAACGTCCAGGCTGCCGGCCACCTGCATGGCCTCGCCACCCTTGATGAGCAGGCCCCGCCGGGCCCCCAGACCACTTCCGACGCTCAACGCCATGGGAGTCGCCAGGCCCAGTGCGCAGGGACAGGCCACCACCAGCATGGACACCATGGCGAACACCGCCGTCGTCCACGGACCGGAATCCGCACGCCCCAGCATCGGCTGCATCGCCGGGTAGAATACCACCCAGGCCGCGAAAACCGCCATCGACAATCCGAACACCACCGGAACGAAAACCCCCGCTATACGGTCGGCCAGGGCCTGGAGGGGCACCTGCACTCCCTGAGCCTGTTCAACCAGAGTAAGCATTCTCGCCAGGAAAGCATCCTCCCCCGTACGGGTGACTTCGATTTCCAGCACACCGTTTTCCAGAACCGTTCCGCCGATCACCTCGTCACCGACAGTCCTGGCCGCCGGTAGGGGCTCGCCGGTCACCATGGCCTCGCCCACTGCACCTGAACCCGAGAGAATGCGACCGTCCAGGGGAATCCGTTCGCCGGTTCTCACCTGAAGCCGCATACCCATTTTCACCACTTCGACGGGAATCTCCCGAACCGTTCTGCCATCCTTCCCGTCGCCCTGAAGCACTCGGGCGCTTCCGCCATCCATTGACATGAGAGCACGCAGATCCGCCCCGGCGCGCCGCCTCAGCCTGGCCTCGATATAGCGCCCGGTCAGATGAAAAGCCGGCAACATCGGCGCCAGGGCCCCGAATGAGCGAATCGGCAGACCGGCAAGGGCCAGGATGGCCGTCACCCAGGCCGCAGCCGTTCCCAGGCTTACCAGGACGTCCATGTTCGCATGACGGTGGGTCAGCGCAATCCAGGCCCCTTTCAATATCATCCGGCCGGGGCCCAGAAGTACCCCGATACCGGCGATGGCCTCAAGAAGGGTCAGCCCGGGGAGGTGCACACCGGACATCTGTATCACCATCAGAACCATGGCGGGAATGGCCACCCCCCAGGCAACCAGAATGCGGCGCCCGGCAATACGGAAATCCCGTTCCACCTCGTCCTCACCCGGCACTTCCTCCAGTGGTTCGTATCCGGCCTTTTTCACCGCCGCGGCCAGATTGGTCCATTCAGACCGTCCATCGGTAACCGCATAAGCCTTGCCGTCGGTGAGATTCACTGAAACGTAATCTACACCGGGAACCTTCACCAGTTCCTTCTCAACAAATCGCACGCATGACGCACAAGTCATACCACCTACAGCAAAGCTAAAATGTTCAGATTCCATGTCTGTCCAACACCATCATCATTTCATCGATGAGGGCATCGCCCTCTTTCTCTTCGGAGCGTATCGCATCGGCGACGCAGGACTCCACATGCCTTTTCAGGATACTCAAACCCGCCTTCCTCAAAGCCGACCGGGCCGCGGCAATCTGAGTGAGGATGTCGGGACAGTAGTTTTCGTCCTCCACCATCCTGATGATTCCCCTCACCTGACCCTCGGCCCGTTTGAGTCTCTTGAGGGCATCGGTATTTACGCCGTCGGGACCTTTCTTCGAGATATGACATGCTTTGTCCAAAATTCACTCCACTTCCGTCAGATACCCCCGGGGGGTATATTAAATATAAGCCATCCACTCATATTAGTCAAATATTTGTTGACCTCCGAAGGTGTTTCGGGGTTATTCCTACCCCGAATCCCTGCGATGGGTAATATTTACCCTTAAGTGTCTCTCTCCACCGGTATCCCAAGTCTCTGCAAGCTACTTAGCGTCGACCCGACTTGGCACGGAAAATGCTTTTAACTGTTCATAACAATTTTCCTGGAGGAAAGAACAATGAAACGTATTATCACAATCATGATGGTAATGGCTCTGGTCGGCGGCGCAGCCTTCGCCCGGGGAAACACAGAAGAGGCCAATAGCAATCGCCAGGGCTATAGATTGCAGGATTCAGGCGAAACAGTCGCTCTCACCGGTATCGTCGAAGAGATGGACGGACATGTCGTTCTCAACAGCAATGGAAGTCTTTACTCTTTGAGCGCCCCGGGGTTCTACCGGGCCGGAGTTGAAATACCTTATGGAGAAACCATTGAGGTGAGAGGCACCGTGAATACCGAACCCTGTGACGATTGTGATCTGGATGCCGCCGGTCACATCTTCGTCAAGAATGCCATGGTGAACGGCGAAGAACTCGCCTTCGATAATGGCCGTAGACGCTTTGACGACAACAACAGTCGGGGCAAAGCCGACGACGAGAATCGCGGCAGAGGCCGGGACAATGCCGACGAGGACAGCACCCGGAGCGGACGCCGGTCCGATACCGGACGCTGGAATAATCCCGAAGCCTGAACACCCTGAGGCAGATCGGTTCGGCTGGTTCGATTATTTCTTAAGGTCTAGGTAATTTCAAAAATCAAGCATTTTTGAAATTACCTCAGCCGAGCCTTTTTGTATAATGAGGATAAACAGGAGAAAATCTATGAAAACCGAACGCTGGCGCAGGCCGGTTCAGATCGCATTTCTGGTGCTGATCGCCCTGATAGCGGTGAATCACACCCTCGCCGAAAACGGCAACCCCCTCCCCTTCGTACCCAAAGCATCCCTTCACGCCGTTTGCCCCTTCGGCAGTGTCGTCACCATATATAAACTGATTACCGAGGGCAGTTTCGTCCAGAAGCTCCACGAGTCAAGTCTGGTGCTCGGCATCGCGGTTCTGGCGGCTGCCGTTCTTCTGGGACCGGCATTCTGCGGATGGATCTGTCCCCTCGGTACTGTTCAGGAATTCGTCGCCAAAGCGGGACGGAAGATTCTGGGAAAACGCTACGGTAAGATTATCCCGAAGAAACTGGACGGCATCCTCAGATATCTGCGTTATGCGGTTCTCATCTGGGTGATCGTCATGACTGCCATCAGCGGCAAGCTCATCTTCAGCGATTACGATCCATACTACGCCCTCTTTCATTTCTGGACAGGCGAAGTCGCCATCACCGGATTCATAGCCTTAGGGCTGGTTCTGGCCCTGTCCCTCATCGTCGAGAGACCCTTCTGCCGTTATGCCTGTCCATACGGAGCATTCCTGGGACTCACCAATCTCTTTCGCATCATGCCGATCCGGAGAAACGCTTCCACCTGTATATCCTGCAGTAAATGCGACATGGCATGCCCCATGGGGATTACCGTATCGAATCAATCGACAATCCGTGACACCAGCTGCATCAGCTGCCTTATATGCACATCCGATGCCGTCTGTCCTGTTCCGGACACTGTAGAAATCAAGGTTGTCCCCTACAGGGAGATGAAAGATGAAAAATAAAGCCGCTTTTGTCGCCTTCGTCATGGTGCTGTCCCTGGTCGCCGGGGTCGGGATCGCGAAAATCACCGGTTACTGGAAGACCGAAAACAAAAAGGTTCCGATGAAAATCAGCCAGGGAGAATTCGAAGGTGAATCAGATCCCGATGACATCCGGGGCTCCTACAGTTTCGCCGATATTGAAGCGGCCTTCGGTATACCGCCTGAAATGACGGCCGCCGCATTCGGCATGACGGGAGACGATCCCGGGCAGATAAAAGCCAAGAACGTGGAAGAAACCTGGGGAGAAATGGAAGGCGGTGTGGAAGTCGGTACCGACTCGGTCAAGCTGTTCACGGCTCTCTGGACCGGCCTTCCTCATGATGCGGAAGAGACAACGGTTCTCCCGGCTGCGGCAGTTGAGATCCTGGAGACTTACCAGCGTATCGATTCGGCGAAGGCCGCCGAACTCCGGCTGACCGCTGTAGCACTCCCGAACGCGGTCGGGGGAGAAGCGGTGCCGGCTGAATCCGATCAATCCGACGATCATGAGATTCCCGACCGCATGATTCGGGGATTTACCACTTTCGGGGATCTGAAAGGCTGGGGCGTCACGGAAGAGATGTGGCAGGAGAAATTCGGTGAGTCCATGGGATCGAGATCCACAAGCATTAAGGATTGGGCCGAAGATACAGGCATTCCCATGTCCGAGATAAAAGCCATCGCTCAGGTATTGGTCGACTCCGGAGCATAGGCCGGATATCCTTTAATCATGAGCAGCATGGGCGTAAAGCTTCGAACATTGTGGTCACTGTGGCCCGCAGTCCTTATATTGATTCTCATCCTTGTATTTTCGGCGGCCCTCCTCAGGGAAGGCCGCCTTCGCGATCTCGATATCGCCCGGCTCGGCTCTCTGGAAGCCGCGACGTCAATTACCGAAGATGTTATAGAAGGCCGCCCGATCGGCAACCCGGCGGATTCGGTAAGCGGCTGGGGGATTTACTCACCGGAAGGAACCCCCTTCGCCACATGGGGTACCGCTCCCGATCGATTATCACCGGTACCGTCAAATCAGGTTGTATCTGAAGAGATGGTTAACAAACATCTGAGAACAGTCCGCACCCTGGCCTTCACCAGTGAGAACAGCAGTGTCCGGGGCCACGGTTACGGTATGCGCCGGCAGGTTCTCATCGATTGGGATTCCCGGAAAAACGGGAATCCGGAGGTATTGAGGATTGCGGGAGCCGCAGGTCTCACCCTTCTGGCCATATCTTTACTTGTTATGCAGCAGGTATCGGCCCGGCGTTTCGAAAAAAATCGCAGACTGGTCCAGCTCGGTCTGGCCGCCCGTACCCTCACCCACGAAATCAGGAACCCGCTTGGGGTCCTCAAAGCCCAGCAGGCCCTGTTGAGAAAAACCCTGCCTCCTGAATATACCGGAAATCTTACAGTTATTGCCGATGAAGTCGACAGGCTGAGCGCCCTCACCGATCGGGTCCGGGAATGGTTGGCCGATCCCGCTGGAAATCCGATCGTGTTTGATATATCGGAGGAGCTTCACGGCATTCTGAAGCGCCAGCCCTGGGATATAAGGCTGGACTTACCCGATCCGGGTCCTTACGTCAGGATGGATCCGGTACTCTTCTCCTCAGCCGTCATCAATCTCGTACGGAATGCCGTTGAGAGTCAGGAAGAGAAATCCGAGGTATCGGCGCCTGAGGTGATTTTGACATCACATGGTAAAATCGTTCGTCTCATCGTACAGGACCGCGGCAAGGGACTGCCCGAAGGAAATACTGAAGACCTTTTCAATCCGTTTTTCACCACCAAAATCAAAGGCAGCGGCGTCGGCCTGGCCCTGGCCCGGCAGTTTATCGAAGCCGCAGACGGTACCCTGAGGATCGAGAACCGCAGTTCCGGTGGTGTCCGTACGATAATGGAACTGCCGAGGGAGAAGACTTGATGCACGTACTCATCGTCGATGACGAAGACAATCTCCGGAAAACCCTGGGTCAGTATCTATCCTTGGAAGGATGGGTGATAAGCGAAGCCTCGAACGGGATTTCGGCACGAAAGTACCTGGAGGAACAAACCTTCGATGCCGTCGCTCTGGATCTCCGAATGCCCGGAATGGACGGACTTGAGGTACTCGAGTGGATGACAAACGAAGGTCCCTCAGTCCCCGTAGTGATGATGAGCGCCTTCGGCGATGTGGGAGATGCGGTAAACGCCATGAAGGCCGGTGCCTCGGATTACCTGGTGAAACCCTTCGACCCCGATGAACTCATCATCCGGATCAGACGGGCCGCCGCTGCGGCAGGCCCCCGATGGGACGCCGTATCCGAAAGTGATGAAGAATCGGCTCCGATATCCCGGGATCCGGCCATGAAACCGGTTATAGCCCTGCTGGACAAGGCCGCTCCCAGCGACGCGACGATACTGATTACCGGAGAAAGCGGAACCGGCAAGGAAGTGGCGGCCCGGTACATTCACCGCAAATCCGAACGGGTTCGTGGGCCCTTTATTGCCGTCAATCTGGGGGGCTTGCCTGAGAGCCTGGTGGAGAGTGAACTCTTCGGCTACGAAAAAGGGGCCTTTACCGGAGCCGATAGCCGAAAGATCGGATATTTCGAGGCGGCCAACGGCGGCACCCTGTTCCTTGACGAAATCGGAGAACTACCGGTGGCGCTGCAGGTGAAGCTGCTCAGATCGCTGCAGGATAAAAAGATTCAGCGCCTCGGCGGCACCGGCGTCATCCCGGTGGACGTCCGTATCATTGCCGCGACGAACCGGGATCTGGAAAAGGCCGTGGCCGGCGGGGCGTTCAGGGAAGATCTTTACTACCGGATCAACGTCATCAGAACAAATCTGCCCCCTTTGAGGGAACGTCCCGCCGACATCATCTATCTGGCAAAATTGTTCCTCGGCCGGCTGTCTGGAAAAGGGCGGACGGAGGCTGCTGAATTCTCGGTAGCGGCCCTGGATGTTCTGA
>JAUVIY010000159.1 GCA_030592625.1 Spirochaeta sp.
CATTATCCAGATCACGCTTCTGACTGATTTCCTTAAAGATATCTTCGTACCAACTGATGATATGATCCACCCTCTTGGCATAAGAGACGTGAATGACATGCTTTCCATCCATCAGCTTGTCGGTAGCGATATGCACCAGGCAGGCTGTCTTGCCGATTCCCCGGCGAGAAGCTACAACACCGATGTTTCCCGCTCCGACACCACCGTTGATGGACCTGTCCAGTTTCCGCAGTGGACTCTTGTTTATCAATTCTTTTTTAACCATATGTCCCCTCTTACTTCCCGGCCTTTTTAGCTTCCTCAGCTTTCTTAATCAGCTCTTCGCCGATCGACTGGGGAACTTTCGTAAACTTGGCGAACTCCATGGTGAATTCTGCCTTGCCCTGGGTAGAAGACCGAAGTGTCGTGGAATAGCCGAACATTTCGCTTAATGGAACTTCGGCTTCCACGGTGCAATTCACACCCTCTTCCTGAGATGCCAATATCATACCTCGTCTTTGGTTGATGCTGCCGAAAATATTCCCCTGGAATTCTGTGGGACCCTCGACAGCAACCTTCATGATTGGTTCAAGGATAATTGGACCGGCTTTCCGGTAGGCTTCCCGAAAGCCCATCAGGGCCGCGGTCTGGAAAGCCATATCCGAGGAGTCAACCGCATGGGATGAGCCATCTACGACGGTCATCTTCACATTGACGACAGGAAACCCGAGAAGAGCACCTTTCTGCATGGCCTTCCGGAAACCCTTATCACAGGAAGGTATGTACTCGGTGGGAATGTTTCCACCCTTAATCTTGTTCTCGAACTCGTAGTTCTCTTTCTTATAAGGCTCCATAATGCCTTTAATTTTTGCGTACTGGCCGCTACCACCGGTCTGCTTCTTGTGAGTGTATTCCCAATCAACTTTCTTGCTGATAGCTTCACGATAAGCCACCTGTGGAGCACCTGTATCCACTTCGGCCTGATACTCCCGGCGCATACGTTCGATGTAAACCTCGAGGTGCAGCTCACCCATGCCCTGGATGATGGTATCGTTTGTTTCCGGATCCACATAGGTACGGAAAGTGGGGTCTTCCTTGGTGAAGCGATTGAGCGCCTTGGCCATCTTGTCCGAGGCGGCTTTGTCTTTCGGCTGAACCGATAGAGAAATAACCGGGTTGGGAACAAACATGGAGGTCATGGAAAAGTTCAGACCTCCACCGCAGAACGTATCCCCTGAGGCACAATCGATACCGAAGAGAGCAACAATATCGCCGGTGCCGGCTTCGCTGATATCTTCCATTGAGTCGGCATGCATCCTCACAAGACGACCCACTTTGAACTTTCGTTTGTTACGGACGTTAATGAGATCGGCACCTTTTTTAATAGTACCCTGGTATATACGGATATAAGTGAGCTGACCATACTGGCCGTCTTCGAGCTTGAAAGCAAGAGCAACCGGCGGCTTGGAGGGATCCGAGGGGAGAATCACCTCTACCTCGTCGTTGTCCAGGTCCAGAGCCTTGTTTTCAATGTCCGGAGGAGAAGGCAGGTAGCGTATGACGGCATCAAGAAGAGGTTTAACTCCCTTGTTCTTATAGGCACTGCCTATATAAACGGGAACCAGCTCATTTGCCAGGGTACCGATACGGATAGCCTTATGAAGCAGCTCTTCCGGAACCTCCTGACCTTCCATCACCAGTTCCATCATCTCATCGTCGAACATTGAGACGGCTTCCAGCATGATTTCCCGTTTCTCGGCAACCTCTGTTTCGAGCGCGGAGGGAATATCGGCCTCTCGTACGGCATGATTCTCATCACCGTCAAAATAGAGTGCCTTCATGGTGACAAGATCAACAATTCCTTCATGCTTCTCTTCCAGCCCTATGGGCACCTGCATCATCACCGGATTCAGTCCGAGTTTTTCTTCAAGCTGACCACACACCTTATAAGGGTTGGCACCGACCCGATCCGTTTTGTTGACAAAAGCCACTCGGGGGACACCATAGCGCTTGAGCTGCCGATCGACGGTGATGGACTGACTCTGTACACCGCCCACAGAACAGAGGACAAGAATTGCTCCGTCCAGGACCCGTAGGGCACGTTCTACCTCAATGGTGAAGTCAACGTGACCCGGAGTATCGATGATGTTGATCGGGTGATCTTTCCACGTCACGTTTGTTGCGGCCGATGCGATGGTGATTCCCCGTTCCTTCTCAAGCTCCATGGAGTCCATGGTGGCACCGATGCCATCTTTACCACGAACTTCGTGAATAGAATGAATCTTCCGGCAGAAGAACAGGATCCGTTCGCTGAGTGTTGTTTTACCTGAGTCGATGTGTGCGCTGATTCCGATATTGCGCATCTTTTCGATATCAAGACTCATGAGTTCCTACCTCAAAATAATTCCCGGCAATTGCAGGGTTTTTTACGACTTAAATATTTGCCAATTAGGGGGTTGTACCAAGAAGTCGACGTAGTATATCTAAGGGGTCCATTTTGGTCCATACCCCCGTAACACCCTTGATTGCCCGCCACAGGTCAAGCTATCCTTCGGCATGGAAAAGCTCTTCCTTTCTTACAATCAGATTCACCAGACCGTGAAGGATATCGCCAGGCAGATCAAGGCAGATGGGTATGTTTTCGACTTCATGATAGCCATCGGTACCGGGGGGTTCATTCCCGCCCGAATGCTGAAAACATTCATCAACCGTCCCATCGTAACCGTCGGTATGGCTTATTACGACCTGGACGACAACAAGATGGAAGCACCGGTGATTACCCAGTGGCTGGATGATCCGGTGAATCAGATCAAAGGAAGGAAAATCCTGTTGGTGGACGAGGTGGATGATACCCGCAGCACCATAGGCTTCTGCCTGGAACGACTATTACGCCACGATCCGACAGAGATTGCCGTCGCGGTACTCCATGACAAGGACAAGCCCAAGAATCGGAAGATTCCACCGGAGGTGAAGCGGTATTATCGCGGCCTGAAGCTGGAAGATCTATGGATCTGCTACCCATGGGATGCCGACGATATCTGGGAACAGGACCGACAGGCGGTCTGGTCGGATTCTCCGGAAAAGGGTAAGGAATAAGCCATGGAACTTGTATGCCTTGATCTTGAAGGGGTTCTTGTCCCTGAAATCTGGATCGCCGTCTCGGAAAAGACCGGGATAGAGGAACTGCGCCTCACAACAAGGGACATCAGCGATTACGACAAACTTATGAGTCACCGTCTGGGCATCCTGGATCGGGAAGGGATACTCCTGAAAAACATTCAGGATGTCATCTCCACCCTGGAGCCTCTGGAAGGGGCTTACGATTTCACCAGGCGGCTCCGGGAAGAATCCCAGCTTGTCATCCTCTCAGACACCTTCGAGCAGTTCGCGGCCCCGTTGATGAGAAAACTTGAACTGCCCACCCTGTTCTGCAACACGCTGGTAGTCGAGGATAACGGTCGAATCGCCGGATACAGGCTCAGGCAGATCGATGGTAAACGGAAAGCCGTGGAAGCGTTCCGGTCCATGGGATTGCGAGTGTTCGCCGCAGGCGATTCATATAACGATGTCAGCATGTTGAAGGCCGCCCATCAGGGCATGCTGTTCCGTGCTCCGGAATCCATCAAAGAGGAGTTTCCGGTATTCAGCACCTCTGAAACCCATGATGAGCTGCTATCGGGGATTCGGCATTTCCTGAGTGCTCGCCCGGTAACGGCCGTCTGATCCACATTATTTTGAAAGAATCCTCTCCACTTCCGATTTCAACAGGGGAAATTCACGCTCTAGATTCGCCAGACCGGCAATAGCCGCCGCTTCATCGGAATTCTTACCCGCAGTTTCCAATTCCGCAGCAGATTCTCCGCATCGATTCATGTCCATGTTCCGGCAGCTGCCCTTGATGGAATGTGCGGTGGTTCGTACGGTTTCCCAGTCTTTTGCGGAAACAGCTTTCTTTATGACTTCAACCTCTCCCTGCATCTTCTCTATTTGAGGGGTTAACAGATTACGGACAGTATCTTCATTTCCTAAAAAGGTTTTAACCGCCGAGCTGAAATCAAAGATTGCCAGATCCGTATAGGATTCAGGAGTAGATTCGATATCCGTTTTCGGGATCATGCGCCGACCGATTCCCAGGTAACGCTCGATCATCATGAGAATTTCCGCCTGCTTGAAAGGCTTGGTGACCAGATCGCTCATTCCGCAATTGAGACATTTCTCCCGTTCCTCGGCCTGAGCACTGGCCGTCACAGCGATGATGGGCGCGTCATACCCGGACTGCCGAATGTTTTGAGTGGATTCATAACCGCTCATCACCGGCATCTGACAGTCCATGAATACAAGATCCGGCTTTTCACGGGCGACGATATCATATGCCACTTTGCCGTTCGGGGCTTCAAGTACCACATGACCGTTCTTTTCAAGAATGGTCTGGAGCAGTTTTCTGTTTACCTTATGATCCTCGGCGATGAGGATGCGATAACTGACTGCGGACTGCAGGCTTTCATCTTCTCCAAGGGGTTCAACTTCCTCAAGCTCCTCGGCATCTTCCAAATCCATATCACTACTGAGAAGCCGGAAAACGGATGCCGACAGATCACTCTGCCGAATAGGCTTGGTGAGATAGGCATCGAACCAGCCGAGGAGTTTCATCTTTGCCTCAACGGAGCCGCTCCCACCTTTCATTGACATGAGAATCATCCTGGACGGCACGAGACTTTGGTCGGAATGGACTTCACTGGCGAATTGCCAGCCGTCAATATGGGGCATGGTCTGATCCACGATTACCAGATCGTATATCTTCGAGTCCGAAGAACGCATCAGAAACAAGGCTTCTTCAGCACTCCCGGCCTCGTCGACCCGGAATCCCCAGGCCTGCAGAGTTTTACCGATCCTGTCACGAATGATATCGTTGTCGTCCACAACCAGAACCTTCCGTCCGGAAAAAAAATCATCCGGAACAACCGGAAGAACGACATTCTCATCGGCTCTGTCGAACTCCATTTCGAAGTAAAATGATGAACCCTCTCTAGGTTCACTGGAGAATAAGAGCGTTCCCCCCATCTGGTTCACAAGATTCCTTGAAATGAATAAACCCAGACCGGTTCCGCCATATTGGCGAGTGGTCGAGCTGTCGGCCTGATTAAAAGCCTGAAATAGGTTCTCCTGTTTCTCCAGTGGAATGCCGACGCCCGAGTCATTCACGGAGAACTTCAACTTGACGCTGTCTTTTTCAACAGATCGGGTTTCCACATCCAGGACCACCTGGCCCTGATGAGTGAATTTCACGGCGTTGTTCACGAGGTTCACCACCACCTGACGCAGCCTGGTGGGATCTCCGAAGACCCTGGATGGAACCCTGGGATCGATGTAGAGACCGACATCTACATTCTTCTTATGGGCTTCGAGGGTGACGAGATCTAATGCGTCCTCAAGCATATCAGATAGATCGAAATCCGTTCGCTCTATGCGAAGTTGACCTGCTTCAATTTTGGAGAAATCAAGAATATCGTTAATGAGTGTGAGCAGAACGTCGGCGGCAAACCGGATCTGACCGAGATAATCCGCCTGCTCCTGGTCCAGTGTCGTATCCATGAGGAGATCGGACATGCCGATGATTGTATGGATCGGTGTCCTGATTTCATGGCTGGTATTGGCAAGAAAACCACTCTTCGATCGGGTCGCCTTCTCAGCTTCATCACGAGCTCGGATCAGTTTTATCTCCAGGCGTTTCTGGCTTGTAATATCGTTCAGCAGTATTAGGAATCCCTTCTCACCGGTGGTAAGGGGAAGGAAAGAAAGTCGGATCCACCGGTCGGGGATTTTTTTTCTGGTCAGTCTTAAAATCAACCGATGAGTACCGGTACGGTCGGCGAGAAATCTTGAAAGCCCGGAAGACCATGCCTCAAAATGAGATGGGTGAACCATGGTATCAAAACGCTGCAACGGCCCTTCACCGATTCCGGTCATGCGGCGAAAGGTTTCGTTACAATCCTCTATTTCAATCTTGTCTCCGACAAAAGCGATGCCTTCAGGATGATTCTCAATCGTTTGTGCAAAAGGCAGACGGTCGAAAGATCGGGCCATATCAGAAATCGGGCCCGAGTATTTCGGCGGCTTTGGCCAGGATGTCCTCCGGTTTGATCGGTTTGATAAGATAGCTGTTAACCCCGAATTCCTGGGCCTTGACGACACTTTCCTTCCGCGAAAGGGCGGTGAGGATGATCGTCGGAATCTCAAGATTCCGGCCATTCATCATCTGAAGGACCGCAAAACCGTTCATCTCAGGCATGATAAGGTCGAGAAATAGAAGATCGA
>JAUVIY010000261.1 GCA_030592625.1 Spirochaeta sp.
CCTATACCGCCGGAGTCGTCGTTCGATGCAATGTCGATCCCGATTTCCGATGGGATTCCCGGCAGCAGCATACCGGCCAGCACCTTCTCTCAGCGGCCCTCGCCCACGAAGGACTGAATACGGTTTCGGTTCACCTGGGAGCTGATTACATCGGTATAGAAGTCGAGGGAACAGTCAATGCTGCCGACGAAAACCTTATTAGCCGGGTTCTGGCAGCCTGTGACGAATGGATCGCCGGAAATCACACAGTGAACAGCAGGTATCTGCTACCCGGGGAATTAAACGGGGTTGAACTGCGAAGGCCGTTGAAAACCACCGATGAGTCGCAAAACGGTCCGGTTCGAATTGTGGATATGGAAGGTATCGATCAGATCGGCTGCGGTGGAGTGCATCTCCGCGACACGGCCTCCATCGGACTGATTCTTTTCGAAGGCTCGGAAAAACTCCGGAGTCGGATACGTCTGAAGTGGCTCATCGGAGACCGGGCGATAAAGCGGGCAAGACTTTTATCTGCCGAGGGAAAACGCCTGCAAACTTTACTTTCATGCAATCCTGAAGAAACTACGACCAGAGTGGAAAAATTGCTGGAGGATGTTCAGCTATCCCGGAACTCATTGAAAGAGGCCGATCGGGAGATCGGACGGATACGGGCTGAATCCTGGCTGAAAGAAAAAGGGAGTGATGGGGTTATTGCACAATTAATCCCCGGCAGCAGGGAACGTATGGAGGCTGCAATGGAAGTTCTTCAGACTGTCGATTTCTCATCAGTTTTCCTGATTGGTGCAGCTTCGGAAAACGGTTTTTTACCGTGGATTCTTTACATGAGTGGTTCTACCAATAATGTTTTCAACCGTTTCAAGGACACCGTTCTTGTACCGTTTTCAGGAAAAGGTGGAGGACGAGCACCCGTTTGGCGAGGAATTATCAGTGGTAATCCGGATGAGATTATTGGTGTATTTCAAGTTTTCATGAAGGGTTTCATTTCTCCATTAAATGAAAAAGAATCCCATATATAGGGTTTATATGAAATATTCCGTTTTTCCCCCGTTTTTCTCGTTTGTAAAAACCGCATGTGACTCAGAGAAATATGATTATTCATCATCATAGATTCGCAGTCCTGAAAATCTCTTCGAGAACGAGTGTTTTCCATTTCCCTTCTATACTAGAATGATTACGGAGGATTACGCGATGAAACGTTTTCGGGCTCCATTTATTATTGCCTTGATAGCGGCTGTTTTTTTCACCGGTCTGCTCAATGTCGAATTCTATAGAACACTCGACAGCCGTCTGTTCGATCTGATGCTTCGGATCAAACCCGGTATTATTGAAGACACGAGTATTCTGCTGTTGGAAGTCGACGATCCGACTATTACAGAAGTTGACAAGTATCCCCTGCCAAGGGATATCTTTGCCGATGGTCTGATCCTGTTGAAGGAATTCGAACCGGCCTGGACCATGCTCGATATCGAGTTCGTCGACGGCAGTGAAGATGGGATTGACTTTGACTATCTTGATTACGGAATTGCAGATGATATCAATGATACCTTCACAAATATCACCGAATTCCAGCGGCAGCTGGTTGAACTCATACTCGGCGGCAGCCTGAGTTATGCTGAAGCGTTGGAATACCTCGATGATCTTGAAACTGCCAGTTTTGATTCCGGAGATCAGCTGTATAGTGCGCTCAGCGGCATTACCTACTCCCGGGACGAATACCTGGGTAAGGCTATTGCCTATCTTGGAGACGTATCCGCCACAATCAACATGACGGAAGATCCTGATGAAACCATCTCGCCGGAGCTACGGGCTTATGCCGAGGAAAATCTTCGGATCAATGACTATCTGACTCTCAATGACGATCCTTTTGAAAGTTCCATAGAAATTCTCCCTTCAATCTCTCAGGTATTAGGTTCAGCCGCCTGGGCCGGTTTTCCCCGAATGTACATCGATCCGGACGGTGTACGGCGAAGAATTGATGTGATCTATGAACATGAGGGCAATTACTACACCCATATGGGTTTCGGTACCTGGTGGGTACGAGCCGGTCGTCCTCACATCACTGTCAACAAGGGGAATATGGAAGTTGGCGACCTCATCATTCCCCTTGATAAAGACGGGAAACTCCTGATCAACTGGCCCAAGCGTCTCTTTGACGGGACTCCCTTGAATAAACGTGAAGCGGAAGGATTTGATCCGACCAACCCGACTCACCGGCTTTCTTTTTTCTACCTCTACTACCATGACCGCCTGATGGAGGATTTATCGTTATTTATCCACGAATTGGAAGGTTACGGTGTCAGTTCCGATATCTATGGGAATTCAGCTCAACCCTTAAGCTCGTTTGAATCGGATCTTGAAGGTATGAAGACGGCGATGCTGGATTCAGGAGACGGTTCAAGGGCGGGGGATTACGGTCTGTACAGAGATGATTACCTGATAGAGGTGGGTGTTTTTCTCAATGGGAATGCTGAGACAGCGGTTCTATCGGACTTGAACACAGTTTTGGATGACCCTGAATTATCCGAAGAGGATTACATATTTTACGGTAATCTTATCAATGAAATCCCCTACATGTTCTCCGAATCCCGAATCATCCTTGAGGAGATTCAACTCTACCGTTCGTTCCTTCGTGAGCGCCTGACTGGAGCCACCATTGTTGCCGGATACACCGGTACCAGCACAACAGATTACGGTGCGAACCCTTTCGAACGCAAATATATGAACATGGGTATCTATGGTGCCGTATACAATTCCCTGCTTCAGGGAGATTTTCTGAGAGAGGTACCCATCTGGCTGACAGGTGTCATCGCAATGATTGCCGGACTTCTCGTTTCTCTGCTGAGTAACTTCAGCCGTAAGAACTCAGTTGCCAATACAATCGTTGGTGCGTCATTTTTCATTATTGCCATTGCCGCGGCCGGCGCCGTATTTGTGTTCACCGGCACTTACATTGATTTGCTGCCGCTTTTCCTCACACTACTCTCGGCATATCTCGGTACAATAATCGGTAACTTCATATCAACATCGAAAGAGAAGGCATTCATTCAGGGCGCCTTCGACCAGGTAATCTCACCGGATGTCGTCAAACAGATTCAGGATAATCCCGACATGCTTAAAGTGGGCGGTGAGACGAGGGTCATTACCGCCATGTTTACCGACATAGAAAAGTTTTCGACACTCACTGAGAAACTTGGTTCCTCGGATAAAGTTTTCGAGCTTCTCAAACGGTATCTGACACCGATGAGCGACATCATCCTGGATGAGCACGGTACCATCGATAAATATGAAGGCGATGCCATCATCGCTTTCTGGAACGCACCTCTCGATCAGGAAGACCATCCGCTACGGGCCTGTCGTGCCGCCATGAGAATAGTAAAGATCGAAGAACAGATCAACGACGAACTGATCGCGGATGGTATCCTTCCCAAAGAGATACTAGCCTCTTTGCCGCATGGGAGACTGTTCACCAGGATCGGTATCAACACAGGCGAGAACAACATCGGGTTCATCGGCACAGATCGTCGTAAGGATTACACGGCACTCGGTGATGAGATGAATCTGGCCGCCCGCCTGGAAGGTGTGAACAAAACCTACGACACTCAGGTTCTCATCAGCGGTGAGACCGAAGAAATCATCCACACCTCCTTCATTACCCGTCAGTTGGATATGGTTCGAGTGATGGGAAAAGAAAAACCAGTTACACTTTATGAACTCACCTGCTTCAAGGAGGATTTTTCAGAGACGGAAAGGGAGTGCTTCAACAACTATCGTGAAGCCTTAAAACATTTCCGGGCTAAGGAATGGGATGAATCTGAAGCACTCTTCAACCGCATTCTATCTAAATTACCTGATGATGGACCAACGCAGAAATTCGTGGAACGCTGCCGTAAATTCCGGAAAAATCCGCCTCCGGCCAATTGGGACGGAATTTACAAGATGGAGACGAAATAGGCTCAGACAGGATATTGCTTCTTCATCCCCAACGACTCGGGTGCGGTGTAATGAAAGCCATGCTTTTCATAGAGCTTTCGCCCGGGTTCCTCCGCTATGAGGGTAACCATTCCCCCCGGCGGGACGTTAACGTCCATCCAGGATGTGAGGCGGTCCATAAGAACCGAACCGATCCCCCTGCCCTGCAGCCCGGGCTCAACCAGGATATCTACCACCAGGAAGGAGCATCCTCCGTCGCCGATAATCCGGGCCATGCCTACGGCCCGGCCGTTCAGTCGGGCCGTAACGGCATAGAGTGAACCGGGCAGTCCCCTGGCGGCAGCCTCAGCGCTCCTGGGTGAAAAGTTCACACTGTCCCGCAAGCTCAGATACTCTTCTATAGACGGTGGTTGATTATGGTAACTCACTTGCGTCATCGTACCC
>JAUVIY010000055.1 GCA_030592625.1 Spirochaeta sp.
CCTCATTACCATCCTGATGATTGCCGTTCTTCTGGGAATTGTCTGGATCAGCATGGAACGTGATACTCTGGCCGAAGGCCTTGAAAGTGAATCCAGGCTGCTGATTGAAACCTTGTCATCCAGTGCCGCAACTATCATCCCGGCAGCCGATCAAGGCAGTCTGCTGTTGCTGCCTGATCGAATAGAAGCGCTCCCTGATGCCCTCTGGACCACCGTGACCGGGCCTCGAGGTGAAATCGGCAATAGCGGGTTGCGGGCAACCAGCGATGGATATAACTATATCTGGGCAACGAATGATCCGGAGATTTTGAATAAGCTCGAAATACCTGATTCCTTGAGTAGCGATAATTTCAATCTTGCATTGGATGGTACCGACAGCGTCGAGGCGGATTTACTGAAGAAGGCTTATCAAGCGGGACCTGACGGCACTTTTATCTTAAACCCCGATTTCCCGGTTGAGAATAGGATCTCTTTAGTTTCCATCCTGCGGCGGAATAATCTGATGCCCCTGGAGATTAAAATGGGTTTTGGTGTACTCGATGACGAACTCTCCTCATCCATAGAGCAGATGCGTAATGATGTATTGGAGGCTGCCCGGGATGCGAATCTCAATCTCATGATTAAAACATTGACCGATCTCCGGAATCGGCATAATGAAGAACTGACAAGAATATTAAAAACCTTTGATTTCAACGATCCGGGATATGTGGAGGCTGAACAGGCGCTGGCAGCCCAACGTAAGGTAATTCAAACCATGCTTCTGGAGATTTCAAATCGCTTCTTCAGTGTTTATCCCGATTTCAATGCGGATGTACTCCATTCGAACGGATCTGATGTTTTTGTTTTCTACAAACCGATTCTGTTTCTGGAAGGTCAGAATCCGGATATCTTCAAAGGCATCGTACGCCTCGCTGTTTCGGTTGAAGATATCAACGACTCTCTGGCTTATGTTCAGCGTCGTATCTTGATCATTACCCTGGGCGCCTCGGTAGCGGCATTGATATTCGGTGTCGTTGTGGCTCTGTTTATTTCATCGCTGATGCTCCGGCCGATCAATGCACTGGTGAGAGGCGTCAGTAAAATCCGGGATCAACCGGATATGCTTCAGTACGAGGATTTCGAAGTCACTCTGAAGACTCATGATGAGTTATCGGAACTGGCCAGTACCATCAATGGGATGGTTCGGGGTCTTTTCCAGGCAGCTCTTGAACAGAAAGAACTCATTGCAGGCCAGGAGATACAGAAAACCTTCCTGCCTTTGGAGATGGATGAAAACGGTACGAAGTTATCCACAGGTGGTGTCCGGAATCCATTCTTCCATCTCTTCGGTTACTATGAAGGAGCCGATGCCGTTTCCGGTGACTATTTCGATTTCAGACAGCTGGATGATGACCACTACGTCATGATCAAATTGGATATTGCCGGGCATGGTGTGACGGCATCACTCATCATGGTGCAAATTGCGGCCCTGTATGTCGATTACTTCCGGAGAGTCCGTGACAAGGCCAAAGAAACGGGCAGACTGGACTACAATCTCCGGGATTTCACTTTCGGCATCAACGATCTTATTATCGAAGTCGGTTTCAAAGGTCGTTTTGCCGCGTTCAATCTCTCGGTAATCAATGTCCGTACTTCCGAATATGAAATGATCCATGCCGGTGATAATCTGGTTCATATCTTCGACGGAAAGACGAGGAAGATGAAAGTCATTGAGTTGCCCGAAGCTCCTGCGGCGGGTCAGATTGATTCACTTATGATTGAGATGAATCCCACAATGTATACAGTGGTGAAGGGAAGCTTGAACCGGGGTGATATTTTATTCCTGTACACCGACGGTATCGAAGAAGCCCATCACATACTTCGCAATGAAAAATTCGAAGTGATTACATATCAGGATTTGCCGCAACATATGCAGGATGCGGATAAAGCTTTCGTTGAAAAGGGTTTAAAAGGAATAGAAGAAACAATGACTAACGAAGAATTCGATCCGGTTCGTATTGATGAAGTCATTGAAGCAGCTATGAACCGCCAATCTTATGAACTCATACGACGCTGCGATCTTACAGTTGGTAAACCTTTGCATTTCGATTTTTCAACATTGAATGGCAACGGTGAAGATACCATCCTGGCTATGGCATCAGTGGAAAAAGTATTCCGTATCATACCTGACTCTTCGGGTGGAACCACCTCCCGTGTCAGAGTTGACCGAAAGATCGTCAATTTCCTGAAAGATCATTTTACTGAATACGATGAATTCTACAGTTATCCGGAAGATGATGATGGAAAATCACCATATGTATTTTTCTCTCACCTCAAAGAAGATCCTCAGGACGACGACCTGACTCTATGGGCCTACGAGCGGCTCTAGCCGATGAAAAAATCCTTCTTCTGCGAAGCCTGCGGTGCCGAAGTGAAAGGGCGCTCGGACGCCTGTCCCTCCTGCGGCCGTTCCTTCCTGGGGGTCCGCTGTTCCCGATGCGGAAAAGAGGGGAGCCCTGAGGATTTCATTCGCGGCTGCCCCGACTGCGGTTACATGACCGAGCAGAAAACCGCCGGGCGGGATTCCGGCGGGACGCCGCTTCCCTGGCCGGAGAAGCGACGCTACAAGAAACGTCCCGACTGGCCGACTTCACGGTACTGGACCTTAAGCGCCCTGATTGTCATCGCAGTGGCTCTGATTCTGTATTTCTGGCTTCGCTAACGTATTACCCCGAATTCAATCCCCATGCTCACAACCGGATCGGCGTCCAGTGTACGGACGCCGGTATACACGGCCAGGTAGGACGCATCTCCCGGAAGGTCGAATCGGCCTTCCAGACCGCTCCAGAGGGTAAAATCCAGGAACTCCCGGGGATAATCAGGGCCCCTCAACGCCGCTGAGGCGCCGACCAGGAAGCGGCCGTCTTCGTAATAGACACCGGCTCCGATAGACTCCACCAGGCGGGCGGGAGCGGCGAAGCGCCACTCTCCAGAATCGGAACCGAGAAATGTCAGATAAACCGAAGGGGACAGAACAAAGTTCCAATTTCCGAGGGCGTATTCCATAGGAGCCGAGAACTGCAGGCCCGGTAGAGCCATACCCGGATTCACAGCAGGGATGCGGCCGAATTCCGCAGCATAGCCATCGTAAAAGAAGAGCATGGCCAGATTGATCGAATAAGGACCGGACTTCGGATTAGCTCTCCATGAACCGGAAAAGGACAATTCGATGCTGGTTGTATCAAAAGGATCCCGGGCGGTGATGCCGAATTTACCGGTGAACTCCAATCGGTTGGCCGGGGAAAACCGCAGGCCGATGATGACGGGAATTCCGGTACCGATGTCGATGCCGGCGCCGGTGGATGCCTGCCAGATGCCTCGGGGCAGCATGGCGGAGCCCGGTGCATAGAGCAGCCCCGGCAGGGGAGCGAATACCGGGCGGGGCTCCCGCCTGAAACGGCTGTCGAGATACAGTGATGATTCGGTTGAATCGATTAATTCATCGTACCCGGTTCCGCCGGTAACGACACGGTATTCTCCATCAGGCAGAGCCTCGCTTTCCACAGAGGCTGGAACCCAGTTAATCGTTCCCCTGGAGGAAGATACGGCAAACGGGATTGCCGCCACCTGTTCGCCGTCGGGGTTGTATATCCGGATATCGGCGCTGCCCCCGGATGTTGCGGACCATTCGATTTGAAACCCTCTTCGATCCCCCGGGGGAAGAACCGGAGGCCGGACTCTGGAGGGTTTGAGTTCAAAGGCGGTCCTCTTACCCTCATAGCGCCATTTGAGGCTTCCGCCTGAGGGGATTTCGATAGTGGCCTGTACCGTTTCCCAACCGAATGCCGATACTATCAAGCTGCGTTTTCCGGCTGGGGTCGATATCTCATTTCCTTCCACAGGTTGACGATCAATCATCACTTCAGCCCCGGGAGGGAGGTCACCCGGAACAAGAGTTCCCGCAGGCTCGCCCATACGTACCAGTACCACAGTCCGGCGGTCATTGCGGACAGTCACCCAGAACTCGAGAATCTCGAATCCGGTACGTTCCAGTCCCACCCGATATGCACCGGCGGCCAGGTTATCCTGTTCCCAGGGAGTTCTGCCTGTTTTTTCTTCGAAGAACCGGATTTCCACGTCGTCGATGTCGGTTATGATTTCCAGGCCGGGTTTGAAAGTGAACACATTACCTCGAAGACGGTCCTCTTCTTCCATCCTGGGATGGCGGCGGTAATATTCGAATTCGTATTCAGTGATGCTGATCTGTACATCATCGGCGGCTGCGGAAACGGCGACAGCTATCAGCACGGCGGAAAACAGGAATCTGGCGCTTCGGGTCAACATATAACAATCATGGATGCCCGGGCCCTTTGCTTCAACCGCAAATACTTATCTTCTACCGGTGAATTCGCCGATAGCTTAAGTGAATGATTATCTATCGACCAAACCGGCTGCATTTTTCTCTACTCGCATTTCTCGGTGCTCTGGCGCTGACTCTGACACTGGTGCAGACGCTCGGTGCACAAACCGGGGATACCGAATCAGGAAAATCGATTCCTCGAGCATACAGGGGTATTTCCCTGGGTATGAATCCTGATGCAGTGAAAGATCTACTGCTGCTGGACAGCTGGTTCGATTACCGGGGAGAGGCCGATGTGAGCCTCCTGTAACGACCCAGGGCGTCCCTCATCGATGCCGGTGGATCTCTCTTTATTACCCGGGGACTGTTTCAATTCGAAGAAGAAGCCCTGAGCGCCATAATGCTGGAACTCAATCCCGAAACGATTGACTGGTTCACCGTTTACACCACACTTGAAGGGCGATACGGTACTCCTGTGGATTTGAACCCGAGCAAGGCCTGGTGGGAAGATGGGAACACCAGATTGGCTCTGGAACGTCCTCTGACGGTAAAATACCTTGATTTGGGTGTGTTTGAAGCGGCGCAGACCGCAGAATCGGATCGTATCGCCTGGCGGGAACAAGCCCGGAAAGAATTTCTTGATGAGTTCTGACAGACCCGATGGATTCGGCTGCCCGGTCGTTTGGGTTACAATCGCGGGGGCCGTTTTTTTATTTTTTTCCCTGACCTTCATCGCCGGCTGTCATACTGATTCGCTTCCGACAGTGGTTCTGAATGTGGCCGGGTATGAGCTGACCGCCGAAATCGCCGATACTCAAGGCACCCGGAACGAGGGTCTGATGAACCGGCGATCCTTGCCCGAAAATCACGGCATGCTGTTCGTCTTCGAATACGAATACCAGGTGTCGTTCTGGATGAGAAATACAGAAATTCCCCTGTCCATCGCTTTTATTGCCGCTGATGGAACGATCCGTCAGATTGAGGATATGGAACCCCGAAGCCGGGCATCGGTTGTGTCCCGGCGTAATGTACTTTATGCCCTGGAAGTGAACCGCGGATGGTTTACAGAAAGGGGCATCGAGGCCGGCGACAGGGTGATTCTGCCGTTTTAGAATGGCTTGAGTTCGGCCTTTCCACTGCCGTCTTCTGCCGGTTCGTTGGACAGAATTTCCACTTTTCTTTCGAATCCTTCCAATTCTTCTTCAAGACCTTTTGACAGGGTGACGCCTTCATCGAACAGAGCCATGGCTTTTTCCAGCGGTACATCCCTGTCCCGTATCTGTTCGGCCAGCTCTTCCAGTCGCCCCAGTTTTTCTTCGAATCCCTTCATCATTTCTCCTTACCGCTGTGCAGCTTGATAACCCTGGCATCGGCACCGCCCAGGGCGAATTCCAGGCTGATATTGTCATTTTCCGAGAGCTGGGCTGAATCGGTGATGCTTTTTCCCTTAAGCGCCACCCGGGCATAACCGCGCTCCATCACCGTTTTCGGGGAAGCGTCGGTCAGGGAGCGCCCTGCCAGCTCTAATCGGCGCCTCAAAAGGCTCAGGCGCTCGGCGGCCGCCCTTTCCAGTTCTCTTTGCGCCTCATCACTCCTTCTCATGGCCTCCTCGAGGCGGCCGGAAACCAGCCGGATCAGCTCAGGGAGGCTGAATGTCCGCAGGCTGCGGCGGGCTGTATCGAGGCGGCCAGTCAGTGTTCCTGCCGCCTCTCTCCGGAAGCCCCGGGCCCTGAGCAGAAGATCCTCAGACCGGTCGCTCACCAGCTCGGCGGCCGCAGAAGGTGTCGCCGCCCGGACATCCGCCGCCAGATCGGCCAGGCTCACATCGATTTCATGCCCGACGCCGCTTATAACCGGCAGAGGGCAATCCGCCACCGCACGGGCCACGATTTCCTCGTTGAAGGCCATCAGGTCTTCCAGGGAACCACCGCCCCGGGACAGGATTATCACATCACCGAGGCCGTAGGCCGCGGCTCTTCGAAGCTGGGCGGCGATTTCAGAAGGCGCATCCGCGCCCTGAACGGGAGTGGGCAGTACCGTCACCCGGGGCGCCGCCGAACGCCGGGAGAGCACCTGCAGTATGTCCCGAATAGCCGCCCCGGTGGGGGAGGTTATGACGGCCACCCGGCGGGGGTAGGGGGGTAACGCCTGTTTTCGGCCCTGGTCGAACAATCCCTCGGCAGCCAGTGCCTTTTTACGCCTTTCCAGGGCCTCAAGCAGGGCTCCACGCCCGGCGCCCCGGACATTTTCAACGATGATCTGGTAGGAACCCCGAGGCGGATAGACGTCGATTTTCCCGGTAATCACGGCCTGCATGCCGTCGACGGGCCTCTCGTCCACCCGGGTGGCCCGCCCCCGGAAAAGGGCGGCGGAAATCACGGCACCGGCGTCCTTAAGGGTGAAATAAATATGCCCGGCCCCTGATGGCCGGCAGTTGGAGATTTCCCCTTCGACGCTGACCGAAGGAAAAGTTTCCTCCAGTTGCCCCTTGATGGCCTGGGTGAGCTCGCTGACCGACCAGATGGATCGGCCTTCGTTGGTATACACGTTCTTTAATCTCCTGAGGTTTCTTCCTGATGGGCCAGGGCATCCTGAAGATCCAGGGCTGATACGGCACTGTCCATCAGGGCGGCACGGAACACCCGGGGAGAAGATCCCTCGGGAATCCGGGTGACATAAACGAGTACACGGCGTCCGTCGGATGTCATACCGGCCAGAGCCCAGGATCCGAATTTACGGGAAGACCATGTATCTCCCAGTAGATTTTCAGCGAGTTCTTCCGGCAGATCTCCCGGAATCCGGGCCGCCACCGACCAGATTTCACGCACCCGGACATTGTCGTCAAGAAAAGTGGTGTGGAGGCTCACTCCTACAGAGGTCTCCCGACCGTCAGGGAGTTCCACCTTCACCCTGTAGTCACCTTCGAAATCTACGGTGTACTCGAGTTTCAGTTTTTTAAGTATCCGTTCCACCGGCTTATTGGCCTGGCAGGACATGACGGCGACAGCGAGAATCAGGACGGCGGGAACTGCTAAATGATATGGGTTCCGGTGAAGCATCATCAGGTTTAATATGTAAGGGAGCATCGGCGGGGTCAAGAAGCCGAGGCCGAAAAGGGAAATGAGCATGAGAAACCTGGCTATTATCAACATCGCGGGGCTCTCGCCCCTGGCATATCAGAGGGTTTTCGGCGGTCCATCGGCTTTCGAGAGAGTCCTGGAATGGGGTTCCTCTATCCCTGAGGCTGCCGGCATCGTGTTCCTGGCCGGACCCGAAACACCGATTCCCGATGGGATGAGGGTGATACGCCGGGAGAAATGGACCGAAGAGGTGCTGATTGAAGCCCTGACCGCAGCATCCCGGCTGCCGGCAGGCGATAATCCTGATGAAAACAGGGCTGAAGCTCTGTTTTATGTCTGGGGCGATTCACCCCTGATGGATCCTGATGTCACCGCGACTCTCTGGAAACTTCACTACAAGTACGATGCCGAATACTGCTTCGCCGACGGATATCCCTACGGCCTCGCGCCGGAGATTATCTCTACGGTTCTGCCTGAGAAACTCCAGGCTCTGGCGAAAAACCGAAATGCGCCGATGGCCCGGGACAGCATTTTCGAGGTGCTACGGCAGGATATCAACGCTTTCGATGTGGAAACCCATTTATCACCCAAAGACCTGAGAATGGACCGTGTCTCTATAACCTGCGACACCAGGCGAAATGTGAATATCGCCGAACGGCTATATGCTGCCGGCGGTATCGATGCCGAAGCCCTCTGCCGTATCATTCCGGAGAAAAAGGAACTGCTCCGGGACCGGCCGGCTTTTTTTCCGATACAGATTACCGACCACTGCCCCCAGGCCTGTTCATACTGCCCCTTCCCGAAATCCGGTGACGATCCCCGCAGCGGCAAAAGGTTCATGGATGCCGGGTCTTTTGAAGCTCTCTGTGAAAAAATCGTTGATTTTGCCGGAGATGCGGTGATAGGACTGTCCCTCTGGGGCGAACCGGCTTCCCACCCGGAGATCGGCGGGTTGATTCGAGCGGCACTGGCCGCCGGAACTTCAGCGCAGGGGATATCAGGCCGTGGGACTGCTGTTGAGGCTCCCCCTCTTACCAGAATCCTTATCGAAACTTCAGGGATAGGCTGGGATGCCGGTCTGTTGGAGGAACTGGCGGCCGAAACAGAAGAAGGCCGGCTGATGTGGATCGTCTCGCTGGACGCGGCCGATCCCGAGCTGTACCTCAGCCTCCGGGGTGAAGGTATGGATGAGGCTGAAAATACGGCCCGGCATCTGACGAAGCTCTTCGGTTCCTACTGTTGGCTGCAGGCCGTACGTATGGAAGAGAACGAGGAACATCTGGAAGATTTTTATAAGAAGTGGAATGAGGAAGGGGTTCAGGTCATTGTCCAGAAATACGATGCCTATGCTGCATTCCTGACCCAGAGGCAGCCTGCGGATCTTTCGCCCCTGGAGCGCTTTCCCTGCTGGCACCTCAAAAGGGACATGCCGGTGCTGATTGACGGTACGGTACCGATTTGCCGGGACGATCTGGGTAGAAGGGATGCCCTGGGCAATGTATTCAAGGATGATTTGGAAACGATCTGGAACGCCGGCGATGCCCTGCACAGGAAGCAGGCCGCCGGCGATTATCCCGGACCCTGTGCGGACTGCGATGAGTATTACACATTCAATTTCTGATCGGACCGTCCAGGATGCCGGATCCTACACGGTCGTCGGCGGAGATATCCTGGACAGGGAGCTCAAAGACCGTCCGGGACTTTCCATCGTTCTTCTGGGCAGAGGAGCCAGGGTGTTCCGTCGTAACCTTTTCGAGGAACTCTGCAAGCTCGGTGCCCGGGAAGTTCTGTCCATTGAATCCGGCCCCTGCCCCTATGATGTGGAATCCCTCACAAAAGTACATGATAAACTCCGTTTCCTCATATTCGCAGAGGAATCAAATACAGGCGCCCGTATCGATGCGGCGGTAAGAGAAGCCTTAAGCGATCATGTCTTCGTCCTTCATGGAGATATGAAAATCAATTCCGCCGGAATCTCCTCCCGGGTGTTCTCAAAAATTTCCGAACGCGGACGTCTCTGTACGGTCCCTGTCTTCAAGGATGCCGAAGGTGAACTCCTTCCTACGGCTCTCGGGCCCATGCCCGGCCGGGGGGGGGCTTTCGACATCCAGCCCAGAGCCGCCGCCGACGGTGAAGTGCCCACCCTGGTTCCCTGGGACTATACCGGCATCTACAGGAAGGACAAGCATCTGGCCCTTGGCGGGTTTGATTCCCTGATTTCCGAGCCCTGGTGGCAGAAACTCGATTACGGTATGCGGGCCTGGCTCTGGGGGGAAGAGATACGGACCCATTCGGCACTGAGGGTTGGGTATCTGAATGAAATACTCCCTGAGGATTCGACACCGGGCCCCGGTTATCGGCGCTTTTTTCTGAAAAATCTGGCCGTCAGGAAACGGGGTGATACCGGGCGGCTTCCGAGGTCGCGTTGGTGGTTTTATATGCGTTCTTCCGGTGAATCGGCGGGGGCCACCAGGGAAATCTGGCTGGAAATCCGGGCATGGGTGAGTGCCAACCGCTATCGTTTTATCAGGGATGCCGCAGAACTCACCGAACTCTGGGACTGGGGTGAATAGTTTGACCTCGGTATTCCTCCAGGTGCGTCTCGATTCATCCCGGCTGCCCCGGAAGGCTCTGCTGAAACTGGCGGATCTCACGGTTGTGGAGCATGCCATGCGGGCCCTGAATTCTGTTGAGGCCGATCGCCGCATGCTTCTGACCACCCGGGACTCGGAAGCCGAGCTCCGTCCTCTGGCCGAAGAATCAGGCTGGGGATTGTTTGTCGGTTCCAAGAACGATGTCCTGGCCCGATATGTTCTGGCGGCCAGAGAGGTGGGAGCGGACAGGATTGTGAGGGCTACCGGGGACAATCCCCTGGTATCGGCCATCATGGCCAATGCGGCCTTAAGACTGTTTAATGATACCGGCGCCTCTTATGCCGGATTCAGTGAGCTCCCGCTGGGTGCCGGCGTGGAAATCGTCGATGTGACTTCCCTGGAGGAAGCCTTTGAGGAAGCTACCGATACCTACGAGCGGGAGCATGTATCACCTTTTCTTTACCACAGGCCCGAACGCTATCGCATCGAGGTTCACCGGGCTCCCGATGGTTTCCGGGCTCCAGATACACGGATTACCCTGGACAATCCTGCGGATTATGCCTTTCTCAGACACTTGTACAAAGATCTGTACACCGGAGATCCACTGGATCTGGACGTCGTTGTTCCTTATCTGATGAAGGGGACGGCGAATGCCGGCTGAACGGTTTTTCTTTCTTCCCTTGAGCCGCCGAACTATGGGTTCCGGACACATGAGGCGCTGTTTCGATATCGCCCGGTGTCTTCCGGGCCGCTCGGCCATTCTCATCGATGATACTCCATCAGATACCAGATTTCCCGATGAATGGGCGGAAATCATACCGGGCTTTCCCGGGGCCGTACCTGTTTTGCTGACCTCCGAAGCCCTCAGTGGTGATACTCAGCCCGATACCCTGACGGTTTTCGACCGTCGCAGCAGTGAAAAGGCGGATCTGATTCCCTGGACGTATAAAACTACCCCGGTTCTGTTGGACGACAACGGTCCGGCCCGGCATCTGGCCCCCTTCCTGCTGGATACCATTCCCGGCCCCAGGGTCAGTGAGGCCAACGAGGCCTCACCGTCCTGGTTGAATCTGCCGCCTCGCCGCCGCAGCCCGGATTCCGCAGGGCCCATCCTGGTGAGTTTCGGCGGGGATGATCCTTCGGGTCTCACTATTCCCCTGATTACCGCCCTGGTGAACCGGATCGGGATGGATTCCCGACGGATCAGCGTCACCCTGCCGGCGGGAACCTCCCAGGAGACCCTTCCCGAAGGGGTGAGGGTCCTCAAAATTCCTGACGGTCTGAAAGACCACCTTGCAGATTACGGACTGGTTATCTGCTCTTATGGTCTGACCGCCTGGGAAGCCGTCGCCGCCGGATGCGGGGTCCTGACGGCGGATCCTACGGATTATCACGCCCGGCTGTCCCGTGAAGCCGGATTCCCCGGGATCGGCCTGGTGAAACTTGAGTTCCGGAGGTCAGTTCCCCGAATCCCCCCGATACCGGGGAGAAAACTCAAAGTTCTGAAACGCCTGCTGAACTCGCCTGAAAACCTGATTGGTGCCACCGAAAAACTCTC
>JAUVIY010000371.1 GCA_030592625.1 Spirochaeta sp.
AGCCGCGGGGTATGAAACCATGCTTTCCCGGCACTCGCTCGGAAATACCCGAGGGTATTTCTCTCGCATTTAGGGTCGTACCGCAGCGCAGCGAGGAACGATCCCGGCATACGTTTGGGAATAAAAGGAACCGATTCAGATAATCTTTACCAGGCGCCCTGCGAGTCGTTCAAGGGCGCCGTTCACCTTCTTCTCCCGTGCGTCATTCTCGGCGGAAATCACTTTCAGTTCGGCATTGGCCAGATCCAGTCTGAGATTTCCCGCGGTACCGGTGCTTGTACGGTCGCTGATTGTCGAGCGGGGATCTTTGCCGGTGAGGCGTTCGGGATGAGTACCCACCTCCCTGTATGCATCCCGGAAGGACAGACCTTCCGCAACCAGTGCAATGGCGGCATCGGTGGCAAAAATGCCGGGATTGAATGCCTCGATGAGGATCTCTTCATTCACCGTGAGCTTTCGGATGGTCAGGCTGCTCACGCCGATCATCAAAAGAGCCGTATCGGCAGCCTGCATCATGGGACCCTTGGTGTCCTGATAATCCCGATTGTAGCCCGACGGCAGTGATCGGATGATGGATTTCACCTGGAGTGCCCAGGCGCCAATCGAAGCGGATTTGGCCCGCATCAGTTCAAGCCCGTCGGGATTCCGTTTCTGGGGCATGATACTCGAACCGGTACAAAGCTCCTGAGGAAGGGTGAACCATCCGAATTCAGGTAGAGAGAAGAGAATGAGATCCTGGGCAAGTTTTGAGAGGGTGATGGCAATCTGATCCAAGACATCCAGCAGTCTGGATTCGAATTTTCCCCTGGAGAGTCCACTGTAGGTGACGTTCACCTGAACCCGGGAGAATCCCAGAAGTTCAGCTGTAAGTTCACGGTTCAGGGGCAGAGGCGTACCGTACCCCGCTCCGGAACCCAGGGGACACTGGTCGAAATAGGGATAAAGTGCTGCGGCTCCCTTGACGTCATCAAGCAGCTGTTCGGCGAAACCTCCGGCCCAGAGACCTACCGACGAAGGCATGGCCGGCTGCATGTGAGTGCGGCCCGGCATGGGAACGGATTTGTGGGTTTCGGCAAAGCCGAGCAGATCGGAAACCAGCGAGGCACCTGCGGTGACAAGGTTCAAGAGATACTGACGCATCCAGATCCGTGTGACGGTAAGAACCTGATCGTTTCGACTGCGGCCCAGATGAATCCGCTTACCGGCATCGCCAACAAGATGTACAAGACGATTCTCGATAGCCGTATGGCCGTCCTCATCCGATCTTTCGATGGTAAAATCACCCTTTTCATGCTCCTCAAGAATCGTGAGTAAACCATTCCGAAGGGATTCCAGCTGAGGGGATTCAAGAAGTCCGACGTCCTTGAGCATCACAGCGTGGGCCAGGCTTCCCAGGATATCGGAAGGGATCAGACGCTTGTCCAGGATGTAATCCACACCAACGGTAAATTCTTCCATCAGGACGTCCAGCTCATAACCTTTAGACCACAGTTTGCTCATTTCAGGGCCTCCGCACATTTCCAGTTGAAAAACCAGTATACCCGCCACTCAGAAATGAATGAAAGGAGGAGGTTCTTTCAAAATTACCATGTTGAAAGAACCTCGTTATGGGGTCGAATACCTAATTTACTATTATATAATAAATTAGGCATTCTAAATGTCTGGGTAATTTCAAGAATACTCGATTTTTGAAATTACCTCGGAGTTTCATTACTTGAGATATCCGATGTCCTCCAGCCAGTCATCAATGAGCCATCGGGCGATCGTACCATGACGCGGGATATGAGGAAGATTATCGGGGAAGAACCACCTTGCCTCGGTAATCTCTTCGCCGTCGGGAATCGGTTCTCCTGTCGCGGTGGTTTCAAAGCCGAGCATCAGGGAATGGGGAAACGGCCATGCCTGGGAAGAAAGATAACAGGGCGGAGCCGCCTCGAGACCGACTTCCTCCTTGATTTCCCGGAGTACAGTTTGTTCCAGGGTTTCTCCCGGTTCAACATATCCGGCGACACAGCTGTATACCCCATCGGGGAAACGCTGATTATGCGCCAGCAGTATTTTTGAACCGTTGGTGATCCGGACGATCATCGCAGGAGATACCCTCGGATAGGATCGATGCCGGCAGGACGGGCAGACCCTGGCGGATTCCTTCGAGTCCTGTAATGTCAGGGTACCGCAGCGTCCACAGTAACGATGATCGTAATCCCAGCTGGCCAGCATGGAAGCCCTGCACAGAGCCTCGAGTCTACCTGCATCCAATCCGTTGAGCAGGGGTCTGATATTGGCCCACAAATATCCCTGGGGAGCACCGGCATCGAGAGGGGCGGAAATCAACATTACGGAACGACCATCCAATGTGCCGATGCACAGCCTTTGCCATTCCGGAAGACTGGAGACCGGTTCCATCAGTTCCGGAAAACCCACAGTGGTATCTGAACGTACAAGAACATCCCCTCCGGGCCGGCAAACCAGGCAGTGAGTATCATCGTTACATGTATCCGCCGATTCCGGATGCCATGAGGCAAAAAACGTTTTTTCATTATCTGACATGGCAGCTCCGGCATCATTTGGCGTTAATTTCAGAAATTTCGATAAACGTATTGCAATTATTGTCCAAGATAAGTATCACCAAAGGAAGAGCAGTGGCAATGCATATCATCAAAGAGGAAGAACTCGGCCCGCTGATCCAATCCGATCTGTGTGATTTCATCTCACTCTCATCGGCGATGATGGATCTGTCTCACGAACAAAGCCCTCGACATCTGGTAGGACGTTTGCTCCTGGAAGCCTCCAAATGTGAAGAGATGCTGGATACTTACGGCGCTCCCTGGAACGAGTACTGGGCA
>JAUVIY010000193.1 GCA_030592625.1 Spirochaeta sp.
GGTGACTTTACCGGCCTTTCTCAGGTTCATCACCAGAGGCCGGAAATCGCTGTCTCCGGTAAGCAGAACATAGATGTCGATATGATCCTGGAATCGGAGCAGGTCAAGACAGTCATTGGTGAGATGCATATCCGCACTGTTCTTGTCACGGTGGCGGCCTCTGAAGGGTACGTGGATCATATTGAAATGGAGGGAGGCAAGGGCAGGGCCGAGCTGCCTGTAACCACTCTGGCTCCAATCCGCATAGGCATAGGAGCTTACGACACGGCCGAGACCCTCGGAATAATCCCAGAGTCCCTGGATGAACATATTCTTGGAACTGGATGGTTTGACGTTCTCCACGTCCCAAAAAATAGCAACATTATGATTCATAAAGACACAATACCCTGTAATCCATGGTTATTGCGAGGGAGTGAATCATGAAAACTCATTGTTTGGTGACCTCTGACGCCGGTCGGTTACGGCCATCGAATCTCAGCAAAACTGAGATAAAGACCCTGAGTATTACTCAGTTGAGGTTCTTTCAAAATTATCATTTTGAAAGAACCTCGTCATGGGGTCGAATACATAATTTATTATTATATAATAAATTATGTATTCTAAAGGTCTGGGTAATTTCAAAAATGCTCGATTTTTGAAATTACCTCAGTTGTTAAAGCAACCCATAGCCGACAACAGCAGGCTGGCACCGACACTGCAGGCGGTCTCGGTACGTAAAACACGTCGGCCCAGATGAAGACGGACGAAACCCCGGGAATCGAGAATGCCCCTTTCCCTGTCACTCCAGCCTCTTTCCGGTCCAACCGCCAGAACAGCTTCGCTGAAGTCCACCTTCCATTGACCGAATGATCTCAGCCCCTTGTCGTTATCCAGTGCGATCCGGGCCGCATCGACAGGTAAATCCTCCAGAGCTCTCTCCAGACACGTGCTTGTACGGATCGCCGGAAGAAGAGTACTGACGCCCTGGACGGCACCCTCAATGACAGCATCCCGCCACAATCCGTCCCGCCACAGCTTACTGGTGAGATAGGATTTCTCGTTCAGATCGGTGGAACAGGAGCGAATCTCCCTCACCCCGATACTGCTCATGTCTTTCAACAGACGTTTGGCGACCGGTGGACGCGGACAGCCGAGGACCAGGGTAAGGGGTCGCAGGGGAGGGGAGTCCTCCGTGGGAATGAAAATCCACTTCCAGCCTTTCGAACCTCTGGCAATTAATCGCCCCAGACCGATTCGGCCGCCGATTATACCTGCGGTAAAATCGTCCCCCTCATCCAGATTGAGAATATCTCCGATATGGATCGCCCGGGAATCATCGTAAGTGAGATCCTCGTTCAACTCGTCTTCTTCAAAGAGGATGAGATTCATATGTTACGGATTATACGACCGCCCCGAATCTTGCGATACCCGTGGATTCAGAGTATCTTGTAAGGGGGAATAGGCCTTGTGCCTTTTCTCGCCTTATCTTTCCTCCTCCCCCGGGGAGACGCGTTGCGTGTCCCCGGGGGCCTTTTTTTGTTCTGGGAATGCAAAGCCTCTGCTATAAACCAATCGAGTCAGGAGAGGGGAGCCCCGGTTCACGAAGGCGCTGCTGCCGCAGCGGTCGTGCCCGGGGGGTTACTTCTGTATCATGGTTTTCGCGGCGGCGGTAGATAGAAATCGCCGGCGCGGGCTTATGCCTACCCGGGGCAGGTCCAGGCGATCTGCATCCCAGCAGCATGCGATGGTGGGATTACTCGTGGTATATCCGTCTGTATGGTCACGGCAGGCCGTCACCAACAGATTGAATTGATCATCATCAAGAAGAATCAATTCATTGCGAATCTCAGCGGCTGCTTCTGCGACTCTCAGCCCATGTGAAGGATCGTAACCTTCATTTATACGACAACAATCATGAAGGATGGCAAAAAGTTGAACGACAATACGGTCGGCATTCAGTGTCTTTTCGGCAAGGATTAATCCGTTCCGTTGAACTTTTTCCCAATGTTCGGGGCCATGTATTGAGGTTCTTCCCAATGTGAATTGCCGAAGAGCCCAATCCCGGACAGCATCAAGATTATTTGCTCTCGTACTGCTGTACTTCATCATTTACAAATTCGAGAGGAACTCCGGCCTGGGCGAAGAGCTCCTCGGATTCGGTGCCGGCATGATATTTTCGTTCACATAACACTCGGGAGATTCCGCAGCTGATGATGAGCATGGCGCAGGTGCGGCAAGGGGTCATCCGGCAATATAAGGTGGCGCCGTCGAGGGCAACGCCCCTTTTAGCGGCCTGGCAGATAGCGTTCTGTTCGGCATGGACGGTGCGGATGCAGTGCTGTCTCTCTACGCCGTCGGTATGGACTACCGTGTTGTAAAGATGGCCAACCTCATCGCAATGAGGCAGTCCCGGGGGGGCTCCAACATAACCTGATGCCAGGATTTGACGATCCTTGACGATTATGCAGCCGCTGCGGCCCCGGTCACAGGTGGCTCGCATTGAAATCGCATTTGTCACCTGCATGAAATATTCGTCCCAGGTGGGCCTGTTGTGCTGATCGCTCATGTCGCTTCCCTCCGCTGTTTCTTCACTATATCATGGCTTTTATGGATGGTGACCTCTCCCGCGCCTGGAAGCGCTTGAAGAAGAAAAATGGTTGGGATGATACCAAAGGTATCGCCACAGAACTCCGTGAGTTGATGATCCGGTTTGCCCCTGTACCACCGGGTATGGCCGAGGAACTGGCGGATTTTTATCTTCCGGTACCTGTAGATGAAGATGCGGTCTATAAATCTGAAGAAATACTCGAGCTGCTTGCGGGAACCTGGGCTCATGAGGAAAGCATGCTGGAGGAAGACGATTGGGAATATTTGAAGGAGCAGGTGAATGCCTGGGCTCCGGATATGGACATGGGTATCGTTACCGATGTCATGAAAGTTGTGGTGGAACGGGGCGGATTCTCGGAGGAAGAATGAAAATCCTGGTCAATCATGTCGGTTATGAATTGGAGAGCCGCACCCGGCCGGCTGTCTGCCGGGCTGTTTTACAATCCACAAACGGAGAAGTTTTGCCTGATGAAGTGATCCTCAGGGACTCTGAGGGCAGATACCTGGGTCAATATGCTGCAAATTCGTTGCAGAGTGTCGAGGGGTGGAAGAACCGGACATTCCGGCTGGTGAGATTCAAGGCTCCGGAAGGCGGTCCCTACATCCTGGAGGCCGCTATTGGTGATACACGAGCTGTTTCAGCATCGTTTCATGTTGGACTCGATATCGAGGCTGCTTCCACACTCTCCGACATACTCTTCGGCTTCACTGTCGGTCGTTCGGCAGGGATCAGTGATCGGAAAGACAGGGAAATACCGTTCTTCGGTAAACGGGAAGAAACGGCCGATGTTCATGGCGGATGGTATGACGCTTCCGGGGACACCAGTAAATACCTGAGTCATCTCAGCTATGCCAATTACATGAATCCCCAGCAGACGCCGCTGGTGGTCTGGTGCCTCCTGGATGCCTATGAGCATCTGAAGGAAAGTCGGTTCAGGATGGAAGAACGGCTTACACTCCGATTTCAGGAAGAAGCGGTCTGGGGTGCGGATTTTCTGAAACGAATGCAGGATCCCGACGGTTATTTCTACACCACCGTATTTGATATCTGGTCTAAGGATCCGGATGAACGGCGTATCTGTTCTTTCCGGACACAGAGAGGCATACTCACCGATGACTATCAGGCGGGTTACCGACAGGGTGGGGGTATGGTCATAGCCGCCCTGGCCCGGGCTGCCAATGTCCTCAAAGAATCAGAAACGGCAACAGGAGACTTCGGTCCGGATGATTATCTTGAGGCGGCTCTCAGCGGATGGCGGCATCTTGAACAACACAACCTCGAATACCTTGATGACGGGAAAGAAAATATTATCGACGATACCTGCGCCCTTCTGGCGGCGGTTGAGCTACTGGCCGCCGGAGCGGAAACCGGCGGTTCCAGGGAAATCAGGATAGCAGCGGAACTCAGGACTCGAAACCTCATCGAACGCTGGAGTTCAGCAGACCGATGTTTCCGGGCTGACGACGAAGGTGAACGGAGCTGGTTTCATGCATCCGACGAAGCCCTGCCGCTTATCGCCCTGATGAGAGCTGTAGAAACCGGTGCAGTCAAAAAACCCCTGGCTGAGGAAGCGCGGAATATCGTCAATCTCGCACTCAAAACAGAAACGGAGCGAGCTATGGAAGTATCCAACCCATTCTTTCATCCAAGACGTCTGGTACGCATACCCGGACGCAAAGACAAAGATCAATTCTTCTACCCCCATCAGAATCCATCGGGTTATTGGTGGCAGGGTGAGAACGCCCGACTTGCATCCTGGTCCGCCGCTTTTCGTCGAAATCTCAAATCTTGCCCGGCTCATGGCATGACGGTTGAAACGGATGCTGTATTCGCCACCGCACAAGTCTCCTGGATTCTGGGTCTGAACCCCTTTGATGCCTGCATGCTCCAGGGGCACGGAATAAATAATCCATCCTACGATTGGGATCAATTCAACGTTTCAGGGGGTGTAGCCAACGGCATCACTTCGGGATTTGAGGATGAGGATGATATCGCCTTCATGCCTCCGGAAGCGGCCGCGAATACCGACCATACCTGGCGATGGAGTGAGCAATGGATACCCCATGCGGCGTGGCTGCTGCTGGCCGTTGCCTGGTCGGTGCCGGCCCGATCGGTACCGGCAGGCGAATGAAACCCATACGGTCGAAGAGTGTTCTCATCAAACGTAAATCCCTGGATTCCTGGTTCATCTCCCGGGCGGGAATGAACCTCTACAGGGGCTGCGCTCACGATTGCATTTACTGCGACGGCCGAAGCGAAACCTACAGAGTTGACGGGGATTTTGCCCGGGATGCGGTGTACAAGGAAAATGCCGTTGATGTTCTCACAAGAGAACTCGATCCCCGCCGCCGGCGGAAACCCTTTAATCCGGGATACGTCTTCATCGGCGGAGGTGTGAGCGATTCCTGGCAGCCCGCAGAGAAAGAACTCAAGCTCACCCGAAGAGTGCTGGAACTCATCAAAGTGTTTCCATACCCCCTGCTGCTGCTGACCAAATCATCGTTGATTCTCAGGGATTTTGACCTCCTGACGGCCCTGAATGCCGAATGCCGTGTCACTGTCGCAGTCAGCCTGTCCTCAGTGGATGAAGAACTCAGCGCCATCCTCGAGCCCGGCGCCTCGCCTCCGGCCGAGAGGCTGGAAGTGGTACGCAGGGCGATTCAAACCCATGGCTCGTACCGGACGTCCTTCATCCAGCTGATCGCAAACTTTTTCCATCAATTCCTTGCGGGCAATAGTTTTTTTATCCCCCGTCTTGGCCTGACGTGTCACCTTGTCCAAGGCTTTTTCCACACTTTCCAGGTCAGCCAGTGCCAGTTCTGTGTTAATGACTTCCA
>JAUVIY010000277.1 GCA_030592625.1 Spirochaeta sp.
GAAACCTTGCTTTCCCTGCACTCCTTCGGATCAAGGGTCGTACCGGAGGCGAGAGCCGAGGAACGATCCCGACAGAATGAACAAGTTCACTGCTCGCAATTTCGCTTTGCGAAACCGCTGTTTTCCTCTCAGTTCGTTTGGGAATCAACACATCCCAAAAAAGGAGGTGGTTTGGTGGGTTGCGCCCCCATAGGGGGCTTACGGTGCTGCAAATGCCGCCGAATCTTAAAAAGGCCTAAAGTCAGAGCCCGATCCTTCACAGCCATCATAGGAGGCGGGGATCCCCGGAGGGCTTCCGCCTTAGTGAACTATTACTTTATGGTTTTTACCACAAATTCCGGAGGTCAAAGAACTGACAGACATTATCGGATATAAGCCATACTCGAACTGAGTGAGAGTGTGTAAAGAATCTGCCTGAATAGAAGCCGGTGAAGTTCAGAGTATGAACAGCAGATCCTCGTAGCTCGGATAGGGCCATATCCGCTTATCCGTCAATTTCTCCAGCATATCACCGAATACCCGGAGTTTATCCATGGCCGGAACCACATCATTCCGATATGCAAATGCCTGGGCTTTCACATCCTCTTCCAGAGCACAGGCTTTATCCATAACGGTGACAAGGTTGGCGGAAGCTTCCAGAAGACTTTCGAGATTAATCCCGATCTTTTTCAGCAATTCTTTCTGTTTACCGCAACCTATGCCGTTCTGCTCCAGGCCCGCAATTGTACCCGAGATGTTTTCGGCATACTCGGCCACTGCCGGATAGATGAGCCGGTCCGCCATCTCATACATGACTCCGGCTTCGATGTTTATCTGCTTGCTGTAGGTTTCAAGGTAAATGGTAACCCGGCTCTCGACTTCCGCCCGTCGCAGAACCTTATGCTTCTCGAAGAGTTTGATGGAATCATCCTCCAGGTAGGTCAGCAGGGCTTCCACTGTGGAACCGATGTTCGACAGTCCCCGCTTCTCAGCTTCCGTCACCCACTCCTTACTGTATCCGTTGCCATTGAAGATAACCCTGCGGTGATTCCGGTAGTTCTCAATGATGATATCCCGGGCTTCCGCCAGGGGATCGGCGGAAGCTTCGAGCCGTTCGGCGACTACCCTTAAAACCTCTGCCATCGCCGTTGTGAGCACTGTATTGGATCCGGCCGCCGACTGGGATGAGCCGCACATTCGAAATTCGAAACGGTTGCCGGTGAAGGCGAAGGGGCTGGTCCTGTTCCGATCGGTAACGTCCATCGGAAGATCCGGCAGTGAGGTGACGCCTATCTCCAATGTGCCTCCCTCCCGGGACACTACTTTCTCGCCGGCGGCCAGCTTTTCGAGAATTTCGTGGATCTCGTCACCCAGGAAGATGGAGATGATGGCCGGAGGCGCCTCGTTCGCTCCCAGACGATGATCGTTTCCCGCGTTGGCGGCAGAAGCCCTGATTATGGGTGCGTATTTATCGACAGCCTTGATGACGGAAGTGAAGAACAGCAGGAACCGGGCATCGTCATGGGGATCCTTGCCCGGTTTGCACAGGTTGACACCGGTGTCGGTCCCGATATTCCAGTTATTGTGCTTGCCCGATCCATTCACTCCGGCAAAGGGCTTCTCGTGGAGCAGACACACCATTCCGTGACGCTCGGCCACCCTGTTCAGGGTTTCCATCACCAGCTGATTCCAGTCGGTAGCAATGCTCGCCGAGGAGTAGACCGTTGCCAGCTCGAACTGATTCGGCGCGACTTCGTTATGCTGTGTTTTGGCACTGATGCCAAGCATCCACAGCTCGTCGTTCACCTCGGCCATAAAATCGGCGACCCGATCCTTGATGGCACTGAAATAATGATCGTCCATCTCCTGGCCCTTGGCGCTCATGGTACCGAACACGGTACGTCCGGTGAGTCTGAGATCGGGCCTGGAAGCATAGAAATCCTTGTCGACAAGGAAATACTCCTGCTCCGGACCGGAATAGGTGATAACCCTTTTGACATCGTCGTATCCCATGGCCCGAAGGACCCGAAGCGCCTGGATGTTCAGAGCATCCATGGATCGGAGCATCGGAACTTTTTTGTCCAGAGCTTCGCCGGTGTAGGAAACGAAGGCGGTGGGGATGCAGAGAGTCACTCTGGAACCGTGAGCCTTGAGGAAGGCGGGGGATCCCGTATCCCAGGCGGTATACCCTCTGGCTTCGAAGGTAGTCCTGAGGCCTCCCGATGGGAAGGACGATGCATCGGGTTCGCCCTGGATCAGTTCCTTCCCGGAAAACTCCATCAGAACGGTTCCATCAGGATTAGGTGAAATGAAAGAATCGTGCTTCTCCGCAGTAGAACCGGTGAGGGGTTGGAACCAGTGAGTGTAATGGGTGGCACCTTTCTGCAGAGCCCAATCCTTCATGGCATTGGCGATAACCTCGGCGACTTCCACTGACAGTGTCTGTTCGCCGTTTTGAACCTGTTTGAACTCCCTGAAAACCGTTTTCGGCAGGTTTTCTCGCATCAGGGATTCGCTGAAGCTGTTTTCGCCGTAGATATTCTCAACGCCTTTGTTTTCCGGATTGATCATGAGCGCCTCCTGACAGGGTAATCCGCATAGGGGATTCCTACACATAGAAACACTACTGTATCGCACGAGTTTTGAATATGGCGCGTCAGGTTGACTGATGCCGGATCGGTTGCCGATCCATGAATCTGAATCCAATCCGCAAATACATATAAACTGTTATATAATGAATGAACACTAATTCTGATGTCGTCGACCAGGCACATCACGAATTAACCAGGAGTCTCATATGCGGAAAAAAACCTTCATCGCCGTAATCGTTTTAACCTTACTGACAGCTTTTCTGCTCCAGGCACAACAGAATCAATCCGATACCGAGCTCTGGGCCTATATCCAGAGACAAAGTCCGATCTGGTACGATAGTTACTGTGCGGCAAACGTCCCGGTAAATCCGGGAGAATGGACAGAACCGATCGAATCCGCCTTTCTGAGGCTGGCCAATAATTCAGGCGAGAAGGATTTCAGTATCTACTATACGGTCGTCGATCGTGAGGATTTCAACGCCATGTGCTTCCCCGGAGGTCAATTCGTCATACATGCCGGAGCCCTTGCCGTTTTCGACATGATGATTGCCGCCGGCGAGGGTCAGTCAATCGACCGGATATCGGCCGATCGCCTCCGGATGCTTCGGGAGGCTTATCTCGCTCCGGTTATAGCCCATGAACTGGGGCATTACTACAACCGGCACACCTTCCGTTCGATGAAAATGCAGTGGAGCCTGTCTGAGATGAGCAGGACCGACCTCGACCTGACACAACTGCGTTTCTCCCAGGAAAATGAATTCGAAGCCGATGAAACAGGATTCCTGTTATTGCAGCTGGCAGGTTATAACCCGTCGAGTATGCTCATGATTCTCGAATTTCTGAACGCCATGCAGCAGGATCAACTCGCCGGTGCACAAGGAATGTGGCTTAACGGTTATCTGAGTACCCATCCCTCCCCTCACAAAAGATATGCAGTCCTCGAGGAAGATCCCGAGGGACTCCACCAGTGGGCGGCGGACCTTGAGCAGGCCTTCTCCGATGTTCAACTCGGGATGAACCCGGATATGGCGATTAAGACCCTCGATAAGGGACTCCAACGTGCCCCGGGCAACCTCCACCTGGAAAAGGCACGTGCAGTAGCACTCCACAAGCAATGGCTCACCACCACAACACTGGCTCAGCAGAAACTGAAAGGCTTGATTGATATGCCGTCTTTTCGGGACGAAATGGTCTTCAGTAAGCGGGGCACCCGAGGTGCGAGAAAAGCCATCCCGGGAGACAGGCGTCTATATGCAAAAGCTAAATCGGCCTATGAAGAATGCTACGAACGGGCTGCGGATCCCGGTTTCGATTCCAATTTTGCTCTCGTTCTGGCTTACTCGCCGGATCGGGATGATGAGCAACTGGCTTTAGACCTCGCATCAGGAGCCGTAAACGCATGGGCAACGGTATCCAACATTTCAAACCTGGGTGTCGTTCTCTACCTGATAGGATCGGAAGATGAAGCATTGGAACTTTTCGCAGGACTTGCCACAATGATCGACGGAAATTTC
>JAUVIY010000435.1 GCA_030592625.1 Spirochaeta sp.
ATCCAGAGTCCGAATCACATGTATCAGCCGGCCGGCGGTATCCGCATCCCCGTCACCCCCGAGAACCGCCGGAAGAAGTTCCATCTGATCGTCTCCATCATGATAGTAACCGGCAAGAAGCCGCTCAAATGCCGTTTCCCAGGCTCCGGTTCTGCCATCGGCGGCACCTTCATTACTGCGATGATTTTCATCGACGCCCCATCGGATATGGAGGGTTTCCACAATGCGGCGCCACTGATCTACAGCTTCGGGGTCGCGGGTGGATGGTAAAAAACAGGGGTTGGCAAAGAGATTGAGCAGAGCACCCCGGCCGAAGCGGGAACCGGGCAGCTCCATCAACGCCTTGAAGGCGGAAGGATAGGGAGCCTCGGAGCGGGCCGGCAGGTCGGTGAGGTTGAAACTGAGATGACCGGGACCGGGCTCTTCGGAAAAAACGGACTCAATGCAGGGAGCGTAGCGGCTGATATCCGGAGCCAGGACACCGATTTGCGTTGGTGCCAGAGAGGCATCGTCCCTGAGAGCCTCGAGTATGCGGTCTTTGAGAACCTCAATTTCCCTTCGGAGCCCGGTAACATCGTGCACCGCCAGGCTGCCGTCGTCTTCTACAGGCCCCTTCAACGGCGCATCGTTAATCAACGAGGCGCGCAGCCGATGCAGCAGGGCACCCTCGTCACCGGGATTGTCCCGGTTATCATTCACCGAACCGATTTTGAGAGTCGGTAAAAGGGCGGCAAAGCCGGCGGAAAGCCGGCCGTTGTCCCTCAGAAAGGGCTGTACCGCTTCGGGAGTACCAAATGGTTTATTCTGCGAAGCTTCCGCTGCCTCGGCAAAAAGTTCTCCCTGTTCCATGATGTTCCCCGCGAAGCTGTTTCCCGTCGTGAAAACCCGGGAGGGGGTCAGCAGAAAATGATGGACCTCGAAGTCGGCGGCCAGATACCGGAAAAACCGCAGACCCGTTTCTCCGAGGAACATGGAGCCGAAAAGCAGAATGCGCCCGGGCGGAGTATCGCAGGATTCACCCGAGGCCATCAATTCTGAAAGCACACGGCTCAGATGGGTATAAGGTGCATCCTTATGAAAGATTCTCCGCCAGAGGCTGCGCTGCCAGGCCTCGGCCGCCTCATCGGTGGAAAGGATACCTTCGTATGGAAGATCCTGTTCCCAGGCCTCCACCAGGGGCAGACAGTTCATTCCGTAATGATAGAAAATACCTGCCAGGGCGTCCGCCAGCTGCCAGAGGCGCTCCCCGCTGCCGCCTGAACCGATTTCACCAAGGTAGTTTGTTAGGGGGGCGTAAACCGGGTCATTCTCCTTCAGGATTTCCTCCAGGGCCTTGAAGACGGTCAGCTTCATCCCGTCCATGAAGAGCAGTCCGCGGGTTTTCTTTTCACCGGGCTTTTCTCCGGACCTTTCTCCAGCCGACAGAAGGCGTTTTGCCGTAGGATATCCTTCGGCGAATTTTCGGAGGGCCTGCTCCGGCATGAGTATCCGGGGGCCCATTACGACTCCACGCCTTTCGGCAAGAAAACGCACGAGCCACTCACCCAATCCGGAATTCTGCACAACGGTGTACACCGGGGCGGACAGGGGATTCTCCTGGAGAAAGATTTCGGGGAACCGTTCGGGAAACGATTCCAGCCTG
>JAUVIY010000124.1 GCA_030592625.1 Spirochaeta sp.
TGTAGAGTCGCGGTTTCAGGGCGCTGATTCGAGTTTCGGCATAACGTCCCCTGAGCATGGCCAGCACCGAATCGAAAGATGCCCGGGGGAGGTTCCGGAAACTCCACACCCGGCGGATGATAAGCCACAGTTCCTCTTCCTTCCGGCTTCGCTCCGCGCAAAGTGCCAGGAGAGTCTGGGCGAGCATGTCCAGCGGGTTTTCAGGTATCCGGATTTCTTCGATCTCCCCTTCTTCCGCCATTTTCGCCAGAACGGTTCCGGCCAGGAGATCTCCCGGGGTTATCGGGAAAATCCTGGCCCGACTGGGTGTATCCGGCTGATGACCGGCACGACCGGCACGCTGCAGGGTGGTCGACGGCGAAGAGGGAATGCCGAGCAGGATGACTTCATCCAGGGGGCCGATGTCGATTCCCAACTCCAGGGATCCGGTGGCGACAACGGCCTTCAGACGGCCCTCCTTGAGGCGCCTCTCCACCAGTCGGCGCATGTCTTTCGATAATGATCCGTGATGAGCCCAGGCAAGGGTTTCCTCTTCCCCTTCATTGATGAGCCGGGCCAGCTTCTCCGACCATTTCCGGCTGTCGATGAAGGCCAGGGTTGAACGTTTCACCTTGATGTCCCGCCGCATTCTCATCGCGATATCATGCCAGAATCCGTCAGGGTCGGGCCGTCCCGGAATCGACGGTGCCGGGAGGGTTTCCATACGGATTCGAATTTCTTTGGTTGACGGAGGGGCGATTATTTTGACCTCCCGGGGGATCGGGTCAGCCGAGCCGGCGGTCGGACGATAACCTCCGAGAAATGCGGCGGCCCGCTCCGTCGGGCGGATTGTGGCGGTAAGGCCGATTCTCTGCACCTCACCGGCCAGGTCTACCAGGCGTTCCATAGCGCAGACCAGCAAGGTGCCCCGTCTGGAAGGGGCGATGGCATGAATCTCATCCAGAATGCAGATTTCTACGGTAGAGAGGAGTGCCCTGCCTCCATCGGAGAGTAGCAGAATGTTCAGACTCTCCGGGGTGGTGACCAGGATTTCAGGAGGCTTGGTTATCTGCCGGCGGCGTTCCGACGGTGTGGTGTCGCCGTTTCTGATGCCGATGCGGATGCCAGGAACATCAGAAGGAACACCGGCGTTTTCAAAGGCCGCCTTGAGCTCCCGGAGCGGTCCGGTCAGGTTTTCCCGGATGTCGGTTCCCAGGGCTTTCAGGGGCGAAATGTAGAGCACCCTGAGGGCGCCGGAGGTCAATTTATGACTGAATAAACGGTCAAGGGCAACCAGAAATGCCGCCAGGGTCTTGCCGCTGCCGGTGGGGGCCACCGCCAGAATATTTTCTCCGGATGCTGCGGCCACCCAGGTTTCCGATTGAACGGGAGTAGGCGATCCGTAGCGCTTGGTAAACCAGTCATTTGTGACGGAACTCAAGGGAGAAGGCATGGATACAGATTAGTATTGTTGAGCCGCCGCCGCCAGGGTTATTCCATGTTGAAGATCCAGCCGCTTTCATTGGGATTACCTCCCGGCCCGGAGTGAATCTATACAAGTTTAGAAAATCTCGCAGAGAGCAGTTATTTACGATAATATGACAATCAGCCCCCCACATTTCCCATGGAGGCCGTATGAACGATTCCTGGAAAATCTTTATCGATCTGGGTTTGCTTGGTACCGCTCTGATGACAGCGACTTTCCTGAGGGCCAAGGTCCGTTTCTTTCAGCGTTTCCTCATTCCCAATGCACTCACCGCAGGGTTTATCCTGATGCTGATTTACAATCTGCTGAGGAACCCGCTGAACCTTGAAACGATTCGCCTCGATCATCTGGCATACCACCTGCTGAACCTGAGCTTTATCGCCATGGCGTTTCGTACACCCCGTCCGAAGAAATCGAGAAGGAATGGGGGTGCCTTGCCCCTGGCTCTGGGCGTTCTTACCCATTACAGCATTCAGGCCTCAGTCGGCCTTGGGATTACACTGGTACTGGCCGCCACTATCGCCCCGCAGGTTTTCCCGGGATTCGGTTTACTGCTGCCTCTGGGGTTTTCCTCGGGACCCGGACAGGCCCTTTCAATTGGAAAAACCTGGGAGGCCTTCGGGAGTCGATTCGCGGGTGCCGGATCTGTGGGACTCACCTTCGGAGCCATCGGTTTTCTCTGGGCCAGTTTCGGCGGTGTGGCCCTCATTAATATTGGAATCCGTAAAGGCTGGATTACCTCTCCTCATATGGACAACCTGCTGCGCCGGGACCGGCCGGGTCTGCTTCCCGTCGGCAAAAAGGGCGGGCCCGGGACCTTTCTTACCACCGACAGCGCCGCCATTGATTCTCTGAGTTACCATGTGGCCTACATCCTGCTCACCTATCTGGCAACCTGGCTGGTACTGACGGGGTTGTCGGCGCTCCTGGGTATGATCGGGCAGATTGGTAAGGATCTGGCTGCCAGTTTCTGGGGTATTGCATTTATCTTCTGTTCACTGGTCGGGCGATTGGTCCGTGCCGTCATCACCGGTACCGGTGCCGGTTATACCCTGGATGACGGTACGTTCACCCGTATCACCGGTTTCTGTATCGACCTTATGATAGCCTCCGCCCTTGGAGCCATCAGTTTTCTGGTGGTTAAAGAGTTTTGGATTCCCATACTCATCCTGTCCACCATCGGCGGCCTTATTGCTTCATTTCTGGTTCCGTGGATGGGATCCCGAACCTTTACCGATCATGCATTCGGTAGAACCCTCGTGATATACGGCGTGGCCACCGGAACCCTGGCATCAGGGCTGGCACTACTGCGTGTTGTGGATCCCGAGCTGAAAACTCCCATCGCTGAAGATTACATGAGGGCGGCAGGCTTCGTGTTTCCGATGGCTATACCCCTTATCCTGATAATTCCATTCCCGGCCTACGCCTATCTCAGAGGTGACCCCATGTGGCTTTGGCTGGCAGGTGGAGGTTGTCTTGTTTACCTGATGGTTTGTACTGTTGGCTTTCTCTTTCTGAGACGCCGGGACGTTAAAGGAGCTTTCTGGGCACGCCCTGTGGCGAAAGAAATACCTGAGACTGTGAGCGCCAGAGAGATTAACGCTTGAAAGTCGCTGTAACCGGAGCCGACGGGCAGCTGGGTTCCAATACCGTCAGGGCCCTGCTGAATGCCGGACATGACGTTCGATGCCTGGTTGAACCCGGCCGGGATACTCCGACGCTGGCAGATCTGGATATCGAGATCCGGTTCTGTGACATCATGGATACCGACGGTCTGGAAGACGCCTTTTCCGGCTGTTCGGGAGTGGTGAATGCCGCCGGTCAGGCAAGATACTGGCCCAGAATCTCCACCGCGGTGGATCGGGTTAACATCGAGGGTGCCGGGAATGCCGCCATGACGGCTCTCAAGACCGGTGTCGAACGATTTATACACATCGGTTCTGCAGGATCCTTCAAACCGGGTACAAAAGAGAACCCCGCCGATGAAACCTCGTCCCTGAATATCAGCCGCTTTCGGGTGAGCTACGTTGATTCCAAGAGGGAGTCGATGAATGTAGTCCTTGATATTCAGAGGCGGCATCAGCTTCCGGCAATCATCGTCAATCCCACCTTTATTTTCGGTGCTTACTGCGGAGCTTCCGGCTCGTCTTCAGTTGTCTACAAGGAGCAGAAGAAGCCTTTCATGAAAGTGCCTCCGGGAGGGCGGAATTTCGTACATGCCCGGGATGTCGCCGCCGGTATCTCAGCGGCCCTGGAAAAGGGACGAATCGGCGAGGCTTATATTCTTGGAAATGAAAACCTAACCTACATGGAGCTCTTTACCATGATTGCCGAAGTCACCGGTGTGGAACCGCCACGGGGAATCGCTCCAGCCCCCCTTGTGAAAGCCGCCGGTCATCTGGCCACCATTGCGGATCTGATAAAAGGAAATCGGCCGTCATTCACATACGCCGTGGCTCGACTCACCTGTGATGACTATTACTACAGCCCGGCAAAGGCCGTGAAAGAACTGGGGCTTCCACAGACTCCGATAAGGCAAGCGGTTTTCGATTCTCTGGAGTGGTATCGATCCATCGGTTGGGCTGTCTGACAGAGTCAATAGTAAAGAACAAAGCTGTCAGAAAACGTTGATTAGCCTTGACAACACGGATAATCGTGACAAATAATGACTTATCGATCATATGAACGGTATTGTTCATATGAACAAACTGTAGTTTTCGGAGAATTTGGTGACCGAGACCGACCTGATTTACAAGATTGCCTCATTCTATTTCGAGGACAATCAGACCCAGCAGGAAATCGCCAACAGGATGGGGATTTCCCGCATTAAGGTCTCCCGCCTGCTCCAACAGGCAAGGACGAGCGGTATAGTTGAGATTTCCCTGAAGAAACAGAAAGGAAATTTTTTGGATGTAGAGAAGCGCATTGCATCAAGGTGGCATCTCAAAGAGGTAATCCTCTCAGCTCCGGGTACGAGTGAAAAAAGAGATCTCCTGATGCAGCTTGGGAAGATTGCCTCTGAATATGCCCGGAGAATATTAAAGGGCAATGAAACTATCAGCCTGGCATGGGGCAGTACCCTATCAGCTTTTCTTAAAAACCTTCCCGGGATGGATTTCCCGAATCTGAAAATTGTTCAAATGCTCGGAGGACTGGGTTCTCCTGAGTCAGTGGCACACAGCTCCGACCTCGTCAGGAGATTCTCCGATAAAACAGGAGGAATCGGGAGATTCCTCTCAGCTCCGGGGGTGGTGACATCATTGGCCGTCAAGGAAGGTCTGCTCAAAGATCCGTATATCAAGGAAACACTTTTGCTGGCCGAACATGCCGATTTGGCTTTCGTGGGTATCGGTACACCGGCTCCGGATTCAATTCTTATGAGCCAGGGAACGATTATTTCCCAACAGATACTTGATGAGCTTAAAGATGCAGGTGCGGTCGGGGATATCTCACTGCGATTCTTCGATGAACAGGGACGAATCATAGAACACCCGATTAATGACAGAGTGATTGGTATTGAAGCCGATAGAATGCGTAACATTCCGAGGGTAGTTGCCATTGCCGGCGGTTCTGAAAAGAAACAAGCCATAAGAGGTGCTTTGAACAGCGGGATGATCGACGTACTTATTACGGATTATGAAACAGGAAAGAAGCTTTTAGAGGAGTAGCAATATGTATCTTTTGGGTATCGACTTCGGTACCGGCGGAGGTAAGGCTGCCATAGTGGACGGGAACGCTGAAGTTCTCGGGTATGGATTTGAAGAGTATGAAATCATCACAGAGAATCCCGGGTGGTCGGAACACAATGCGGAAGAATACTGGAATGTTGCCTGCCGTGTTGTAAAGAAGGCCATCGCCGAGTCTGGAATAAACCCGGAGGATATCAAAGGTATTGCCCTGTCGTCTGCCCTCCCTTCGATGGTGATGGTTGATGAGCAGGGAAATCCTCTGGCCAACGCCTACAATCTGATGGACCGGCGAGCCAAGAAAGAGGTTCAATATTTACGTGATTTAATCGGCGATGACACACTTTCCGCCATCACCCGGAATCGTCTGGACGACCATCCCGTACTGGTGAACCTGCTCTGGGAAAAGGAAAACCGTCCGGAAATCTTCAGTAAGATTCATAAGGTACTCACAACCGATGGATTCGTCCGGATGAAGCTGACTGGTACCTTCAATGCCCACTATTCTGCGGCACCTTTCTACGGTGTAGCGTACGACTTGAAGGAACGTAAATTCTGTGCCGATATTCTTGAGAAAATCGGTATTCCTGAATCGATTCTGCCCGAACTCTTCAGATGTGAGGATATTGTTGGCAAGGTAACCTCGGAAGGGGCCAAACAAGCCGGGTTGGTACCGGGAATCCCGGTGGCGGCAGGTCAGGTGGATTGTAACGCAGGGTGGATGGGAGCCGGTGCCATTGAGCCCGGTGATACCCAGATGAACCTGGGTACCTGCGGCAACTTCGGGGTGATTCACAAAGGTAGCTCCTTCGATCCTTCGATGATCAATTTCTCCTATACCACCGACTCTGAGAAGATGTATATAACGGTGCCGACAACCACAACCGGCGGTCAGCTGATCCGTTACTTGCGGGACAACTTCTACACCTGCGAGAAGGACAGCGAGAAGGAAACAGGACTCAATACCTACGAGCTTATAGATAAGGAAGCCGCGTCTGTTCCTCCAGGGGCCGAGGGACTGGTTGTTCTTCCGTATCTCATGGGTGAGAGAACCCCTATCTGGGATATTGATGCCCGGGGAACCCTTTTCGGTCTTTCACTCAATCATACAAGGGGGCATGTGGCCCGGGCCATGATGGAATCGGTGGCCTATGCGCTTTATGACTCCTATTCGATCATGCTCGAACAGGGAACAACAATTAAAGCCCCTCTTATCCTCAATGAAGGTGGAGCCCGGAGTCTGATATGGCGGCAGATAATTACAGATGTTTTCAATATTCCCACTGCCATGGTTGAGAATCGGGTTGGGGCCCCCTTTGGCGACGCGATTCTTGCCGGTGTGGCAACCGGTGTATTCAAGGACTATTCCATAACAAAAGATAAAGCCCGGTACATCGATCATCTGGAACCGAATCCGGAAAATCATGCGTTGTATCAGGAGTATTTTCAGCTTTATAAATCGCTATACAGCCACATTAAAGAAGATTTTAAAACCCTGGTTGCTTTACGTGAAAAAAGCGGCCGGATGAAAGAGGTTATGTAGGATGGAATTAGTTAGGAAACTTGATGAACGGGTTGCCGCGGGCAACCCGATAAAAGTCGGTATTGTCGGATGCGGGCAGATGGGTTCAGGCCTTGCGCACACAATTGGTAATGTTAAAGGAATGCAGGTTGCCGCGATTGCTGATATCGATCCGGAAAGAGGCATAAAAACCCTCTCGGAGATGGGTCATGATAAAAAAAATATAGTTGTAACCGACTCCCTGCCCAAAGCGGAAGAGGCGATTAACAAAAACCGGCCGGTGGTAACATCCGATGCATTTCTGATGACCCGGATTCCGGGACTGGAAGCCAATGTAGAAGCTACAGGAGTACCGGAAATCGGTGCCAATGTCGCCTATCAGTCCATCATGAACCACAAACCGATTATCATGCTTAATGTAGAGACGGACATCACAGTTGGGGTGTATCTGAATAATCTGGCCCGAAAAATGGGCAGTTTGTACACCGTTGCCTCAGGTGATGAACCCGGTGTATGTAAAATGCTCTTTGAACAGGCCAGATTAATGGGTTTTGATGTTGTTACCCTGGGTAAGGGAAAGAACAATCCCTTGAATTACAGTGCCACTCCGGAATCCTGCCGGGAAGAAGCTCTTTCCAAGGATATGAATCCGAAAATGCTCGCATCCTTCCAGGATGGTACGAAAACCATGGTGGAGATGGCTGCGGTGTCGAATGCCACAGGGCTCCTGCCGGACACCCCGGGGATGCACGGACCGAA
>JAUVIY010000418.1 GCA_030592625.1 Spirochaeta sp.
TCCCCGAACTTCCTTTACGTCATCATTCATGCCCCCCCTATCCCCATGTATAGGTTGAGGGTCAATTACAGCGTGTGGACTTAAGCCGGGAAGACCGTCAGAATCAGCCTTATGACCGTACGGGCAGCTCTGGCCGAGGGCAGGGATGCCCTGGCAGGGCATGAAACCGAAACAGTTTATCTCGACAGCTCCCTGCTGCTGGCCCATGCCTGCGGTGTCAGCCGGGAACGTCTCTTCATGAATCTCTCCGACGAGCTGGGGGCGGTATCGCTTGCGGGATTCAGAAAAGCGATGCAGCGCCGAATCGCCGGTGAACCGGTGGCATGGATTGTCGGCGTTAAAGAATTCTGGGGTCTGGAATTCTCGGTGGGTCCGGGGGTTCTCTGTCCACGGCCTGATTCGGAAGTACTCATTGAAACGACCCTGGAAATTATGGACTCATTCGGATCTGCCGGCGGACGCCTTCACGACTGCTGCACCGGACCGGGTACCCTGGCTGTAACCCTGGCCTCCGAACGCCCGTTATGGGACATATCAGCATCGGACATATCCGATAATGCCGCTTCGCATTTCCGGCGAAACAACCGGGCTCTTGCAGGCGGCCGGGTCGGATATTCTCATACCAGTCTCATGGAGGATGAGGTTGGTCCCTTCGAAATCATTATATCCAACCCACCCTACCTCACCCCTGAGGAAACTGAGAACCGGAAGGTCCTGGGCTGGAAGGAACCGGCACTGGCTCTGGACGGCGGTGGGGACGACGGACTGGACCTGATCCGGCGGCTCATTCCCCGGGTATCGGCTCGAGTGGCACAAGGCGGCGCTTTTTTAATGGAGGCCGACCCCTTGCAGATGCCGAAAATTAAGCAAATACTGTCGAATACCGGTTTTGAACGCCTCTATATTCGCCGGGATCTGGCCGGCCGGGAGCGTATAGTAATCGCATACAAGGGATAGACATGAGTCCGATCGACGACAGCCTCATTCTCACCGACGCTGAACTCGAATCGGAAATACGCCGTTTTACCGGACGCCTGGACGTCTTTCCCCGCTCGGAACGCCGGGACATACTCAAAGCCCTGCACTGGTCGCGGAAGCTTCATGAAGGGCAGAAACGCGCCTCCGGCGAGCCTTACATCATCCACCCCATACGCACCGCCGAATTACTCATCGATTTCAAGATTGATCCCCCGGCCATCAAGGGCGCCCTGCTCCATGACGTACTGGAAGACACAGAAGTCAGTAAAGACGATATTGTGAAGCACTTCGGAGAAGAAGTCGCGGCCCTCGTCGAAGGGGTCACCAAAATAGACGACATGGATGTGGGGAAGAGTACCCGGAAGGCGGCCAGCCTCCGCAAAATGGTGTGGGCCATGGTCGATGATCTCCGGGTCGTTTTTATCAAGCTCGCCGACAAACGCCACAATATGAGCACTCTTCAGTACATCCTTGAGGATGAGCGGCGCTTGCGAATCGCCCGGGAATGTCTGGAAATCTACGCCCCGATGGCCGGCAAACTCGGGATGAGCTCATTGAAGACCGAACTTGAAGATTTGAGTTTCAAGTACCTCAAACCTGATATCTATACCCAGATCAGTGAGCATGTTGCCCTGAAGAATGAAGAACGTATGCAGTACCTGGAGAAAATTCAGGGTGACCTCTTGCGCGCCGCCTCAAAGTCACACCTCAAGATTCAGGTGGATACCCGGGCCAAGCATTTCTACTCCATTTACCGCAAGATGAAAGATCGGAGCAAAGATCTGGAAGAAATCTACGACCTTCTGGGGGTCAGGATTATCTGCGAATCCACGGTGGCATGCTACACCATACTCGGTGCGGTCCACGGTCTCTGGGTTCCCTTTGAGGGACGATTCAAGGATTACATCGCTCGCCCCAAGGGCAACGGATATCGGTCGCTTCACACTTCGGTACTCACTGAAGGCGGTCGTCAACTGGAGATTCAGATCCGAAGCCGGACGATGCACGAAACCGCCGAGTATGGCATCGCCGCTCACTGGGCCTACAAGGAAGGCAAGGATCCCGACCAGATCCATCCCGGACAGGTTGCGATGGTTAAACAAATCAAGACACTCCGTGATGAAGATCATGGTGATGATGCCGGTGAATTTCTCGATGCCATCAAACAGGATGTTTTAAGGAACTCCATCATCGTCTACACGCCGAAAGGCGATCCTATGGAACTCCCCGAGGGATCGACAGCCATCGACCTGGCTTATCACATCCATTCGGAAA
>JAUVIY010000111.1 GCA_030592625.1 Spirochaeta sp.
GCCTCATCGCCGTTTTTCAACGACCGACCGGTGACATTGGCAAAGACCGGAATAACAGGATCGGAGAACCTGATACCGGAGATGAATTCAGAAAATCCCACCCTGGCTTCATCCATCAGTGGAGAATGAAACGGACCTGAGACCTTGAGGCGAACGATTTTCAGGGCACCGGCTTCATCCAGCAGGGATTCGACAATCGATAATCCTTTGTCTGTTCCTGATAAAACCACTTGATTCGGACTGCTGTGATTGGCGATGAAAACGGATTCAGTATCCCCGAGAGCGGCACTTACTTCGTCGATATCAAGCCCGAGAACCGCCATCATACCAGGTGATCCATCAGGAGAATCCAGACGACGGCTGGCCTTTTCCATCAATTCCCCCCGCTTGTTCACGAGAGTGAGGACATCGTGCCGGGAAAGGATTCCGGCCTGATGGAGTGCTGAAAATTCACCGAGACTGAAACCGGAGCATGAGTGGGGATCAATTCCATGCTCCCGGAGTACCTGTGACGATGCCAAATTCACGAGCGTGATGGCGATCTGGGTATTGTCGGTGGCTTTGAGATCGTCCTCCGAACCCTCGAAAAGAAGTTTCGCGAAATCCCTGTCACCGATGTCTGATGCCTCGCGGAAAAGGAGGCGAACCTCATCACTCGATTCATATAGATCTTTTCCCATCCCCGGATATTGGGCTCCCTGTCCGGGGAAGAGGTAACTTGTATTCAATTATGGCCTCTCTGAATGTCGATTACTCCTGAAAGTCGAGTTAAACCACGTCATATACATACTCCGAATATCCCGAGATTTGCAAGAGTCACAAACCGGTTGTTTCCAAGGTCAGTGTGTCAATTCCCTCCCTATGGAGGGGGGATAGTCTTTTAGCATCAATGCTTCCAACTGGGCCGCCGTCAGATCGGGAACGTCCAGGAGTTCCTCAGGATTCTCGGTCAGCTTCCTGATTAAGACAATGGTTCGTCCGCTGTACATGCCGTCGCAGATCCTATCGTCGAAGGCATACACCACCTTCACCACGTCACGCTGCCTCATTTTCCCTTTGGAATCGGGCTTCCATTCCCGCCGAACAATACCCACCGAGAGGAAGAGACCGCAGGTCCCCAGGTTGAACAGATGGTGCTGGGGAGCTTCCACACCGACGCTGCCCACGTTGGTGAAGCAGACGGTCCCGTGAAAGGGCGATCCCTCCATGAGGGATACCGGCAGCATGTTCCACCAATCAAGCTTTCCGAACATCCAGAAGACGAAACGAGTCACAAATCGGGGAAATCTCAGCAGGGTGACGTTGAGGTCTTCGCTTTCGTTCCCCTCACCGCGTGTGGCCTCGCGAACGATGGTTTTGTACTTGTCGGCGATGCTCCCAAGGGTCTCGAAAGGAGAATAGTCTCCGGTAACCCAGATTTCCTCGGCGTCGTCGGTGAGTATTTTTTTGGCGATAAAGTTCATCCTGATATGGTTTCGCTGCCACATACGGTAGCCCATGGTGAAGCGATTGATTTTCGGCCTTTGGACGATGGCGCGGATGTTAGCCGTCATGAAGAGCTGGAAAAAAGTAATTTTCGTTTTTCCCTGAGCTGCCTGTTGCTTGTTGAATCGACGGAGAAACTGGAGAGTTTCGGTAATGTCGATTTCCTGTTCGGAAAAAATCGTCCCGCTGATCCTTGTAGGCAGGATGAAGGGAACAATTTTCGTATGAGCCGGAATATTCTTCAGGTGAGTTCCATCGGGTCGCTTCTTGAACATGCAACTACAATACACGGTCTTCAGTTTCCCTAGAAGGGAATAATTCGTGAAACGGATGTTGTGTCGATCAGGCCGCTCCCCCGGAACCTTCGATTATCAGTGACTCTCCGGGATTCAGTACAACGGCACCTTCACCGGCAAGGTCGGCAAACTGCCTGGCATCCGATTCACGACCGATGATAACACCCCAATGATAGGGCATGGTTTGCACCGCTCCAATATCTCCGGCGGCGGCGGCGGCCTTTGATGCATTCATCGTATACTTGCCGCCGGCGGGCAGCAGTGCAAGGTCGATGTCTTCCAGATTCGCCATCTCAGGGATACGGTCGGTATCTCCGGCGTAATAGATCCTGACTCCGTCGATGTCGATTACGAAGCCGAGCCACTGCATCTTTCGTGGATGGAAGGGTTTACGAAGGTTGTAGGCCGGTATACCGGTAATTCTGATATCTCCGAACTCGGTGATTCCGCCGGGGGCCAGAATATCGCCCTCGCCAGCGGCTTTGATGACATCACCGGCGCCGATGAGGCGGGAATCCACACTCCGGACTTTCTCAATATCCATTTTTGACCAGTGATCCTGATGGGTATGACTCACCAGGATGAGATTTCCGTCTTTCGTTTCCTGCCTGATTTTCCAGGGGTCGATGTAAACCACCAACGAGCCTTCTATCTTAAAACCGGCATGCCCAAGCCAGGTGAGAGTAACCGCCATAAATGCCTCCCGATTTATCTTCTCACAGCAGGAGCAGGGCCGCAAGGCAACCGTTGTCAGGACGGAATGACAAACGTTGTGAGGTTCAAACCTCTTACTTTCAAGGAATAATCCGAAAGTTTACATACAATTTCTCAGGCGGGATTCCACCTTTCCACCAATTACCAAAAGAGCTATAGTCGGCTCATTGATGATTGACGAGAGCGCAGTACAAAGACACCCCCACCTCAGGGATATTACGATAATTGCCTTCCCTATGGTGCTGAGCCAGGCATCGGAAACGGTAAATCTCTTCGTCGACCGACTTTTCCTCTCACGATTGGGAAAACTCTATATCTCCGGTGCCATGAGCGGCGGTCTTACCACTTTCAATATCATGTCCCTTTTCATCGGCATCATCGGGTACGTCAATGCCGTGGTGGCCCAGAATGACGGAGCGGGGAATAAACGGAACTGTGCTCGTGCCACGGCACAGTCGATACGGCTGGCTTTCATCAGCTGGCCCTTGCTGATACTCATGATTCCACTGGTGAAGATGTTCTTTGAGAGCCTAGGACACCTGCCGGAACTGGTGGAACTGGAGATGACCTATCTCCGCATCCTGATTTACGGGTCTATCCTGGGATTGGTTCGTCATGCATTAGCCGGCTTTTTCATCGGTCTCGGACGTACTCGTGTTGTGATGCTGGCCAATATTGCCGGAATGCTGGTGAATATACCGGCCAACTGGATTCTCATCTTCGGAAAGTTCGGCCTTCCGGCCATGGGAATTGCCGGTGCGGCCATCGGGACTCTCCTCGGGGGATTCACCATCACAGTAATCCTCCTGGCTGTCTATTTTTCCAGGAAATACCGTGAGGAATTCGGAACCGCCCGGGAACTCGGCTTTGATAAGCGTCTGGCAAAGGTACTGTTGAGATTCGGTATGCCGGCAGGAATAGAAACCTTCCTGAACGTCGCGGCTTTCAATTTTTTCGTACAGCTCATGTATTCCTATGGACCTGATACCGCCGCCGCGGTCACGATTGCGTTCAATTACGATATGGTGGCTTTCATACCCATGATGGGTCTGGGCTTCGCCGCGACAACCCTTACGGGCCGTTATGTCGGCGCCCGGAACATTCCGGGAGCAGAACGTGCCACACGACTCATCATGATGGTGACCTGGTCTTTCGCCTCGCTGCTGGTGCTTCTCTTTGTTTTCGGCGCCCGACCGCTGGTGAACGTTTTTGCCTCGGGACTGGAAGGCGGCGAAATCGATGTGGCACCGATGGCCCGGACCATGCTGAGACTGGCCGCCATCTATACTCTGGCGGATGCCACTCAGCTCATCCTGGCCGGAGCCTTGCGGGGAGCCGGCGATACGAAGTACGTAATGCGACTGTCGGTAATTCTCCACTGGATTTTTGCCGGCGGCGCCTGGTATGCCATTAAAGTAGCCGTCATAACGCCTGTTTCCATGTGGATCATATTCATCGGGTTCGTCATCACTCTCGGCATAGCCATGTACCTTCGCTACCGCTTCGGGAAATGGCGGGGAATGAGCCTGGTGATCTGAGAATTGGACTTTCGCCGCAGCACATCATTATTTTATGAGTCATGTTTGCCCAATTCCTGTCCATAACGTTATTCCACGCCCTCCCCGCCTGGTCCCTGATCCGCTGGCTGCCGGTACCGGCCGGTCCCTGGCTCTGGACTGTCATCGCATTCTTCTTACTACAGGTATTTCTGCTTATCTTCGGGCGTGATGTGGCGTTCCTGAAAGAAGGCATAGCAGCCAGAAGCACCTATAGACTTTCCATGTTGTCCTTCGTTCTGATTCTGAATCTCTTCCTGGTTTCCATAATCCATCTGCTGATTCGGGGAATTATCACCATCGGCGGTTGGAGAATTACCGGTGCCGCAACACTGGTACCTGTTTTTTCGGTGGCTCTGCTGATTATTCTAGGTGGCCTCTTGAATGCCCGTAAACTGGCGGTTCGCCATGTCCCCATAAATGCAACGAGCTTTCCGAGTTCCTGGCAGGGCCGTCGGATCGTTTTTTTCTCAGACACCCATTACGGCACCCTGAACGGCCCCGGGATGGCCGAAACCCTGGTGAACAAAATTGAATCTCTGAACCCCGATCTCATTATCTGCGGCGGCGATCTTTTCGACGGCCCGAAGGGCAAGTTCGGTGCAACGTTAGCTATATTGGCCCGGCTTCAAGCACCACTTGGTGTCCTCGCGGTTCTGGGGAATCACGATTATTTCTATCTCAGCCGCCCCGGTTCCTCCAAGGAACTCCTGCAGAGACAACGGAACCGGGAAGAAATGCCTATGGGAGAGGAAACACGTCTCTCCGCCGTTAAAAAGGCCTTACCCTGGTGTTTCCTTGAGAATGAATCGGTAGAAATCGACGATATTATATTTGCCGGTCTCAGGCCCTTCTCAATCGGGGACGAGAAGCGGGCACTGGAGTTTTTATCCGGACTGGATGCGGACAAACCGACAATTCTGATCAATCACAAGCCGCAGCAGATAGAAGAAGCCGCTGATGCCGGTGTCAGGCTCCAGCTGTCGGGTCATACCCATGGCGGTCCCGTATTCCCGATGAACATCGTCATGAGAATATTGTTGAAGGGAAGGCACTTCGGTACAACGCATCACGGAAAGATGATTTTGGATACTTCCAGCGGCTCCGGGATTTCTCTCTGGTATCCCAGAACGGCAGGTCGTCATGAAGTGGTTGTGGTGGAAATGACCTCTGGCGACAACCGGGTCTGAATCATTTTCCGGACAGGAAATCCGGGGTGAATATAGCCCCGAGACCGATTACCAGATGACGGCTGTGCAGCGTCCAGGACCCACCGAATTCGGTTTTCCGGTAGGTTTTCATCAGATAATTCACACGGCCTTCCAACTTGAACCATTCATTCAGATGCCCGATAACCGAAAAGTATGGTCCATGGGCATACAGGGCTGCATCACCGAAGTTCAGGGCAAAATACAGATTGTAATTCAGACTCAGGTTCACAACAGGTTCTCTGTCAGGCATGATAACGTAGGTGAGACCCAATTTTCGCCCGGCGTCCAGGTAGATGAGGCTTTCATATCGGCCGGAAACATCGTTCCAGCTGTAATTGTCCGGTAAGGCTACAATCCAGTCTTCGATATGTCGAGCTCCGCCCTGCAGACGGTAGAACGCACCGACTTTCAGCCAGGGTGCGGCCTTGAAATAGCTCCCGGCGGACAGTGAATTATAACGGAACTCCCTTTCCGCACCATGATACACCCCTTTGATTTCCACATATGGGTTCCATTTCCCGGCTGTAACCACCAATAAGAGGGCCATGAATACGGCGGGACCGGCTAACCGGCGCTGAATCGTATCAGTCATAATCGAAGGCTCTCAAATCGGTATAGGCCCCTGAAAGATCGGTTTCATCCCTTACGTTTCCCGAGGAAGAATCCGTGTTCCAGTTTAGATTTTCCGTCCAGGGGTAAAACCTGGGATCTGTGATACGGCTCCCGGAAAGTATATTGATACCCTCCCCTTCTTTCACCAGTACCGATTCTCCGCTGTCATCGAGAGCCACTTCAACCGATCCCTCATTGACGCAAAGCCAGACGTCGGGTGCATCTTCGACAGCCGGACCGTAAGCGACAAAGAACTCGGTTCCCCGGACCGCTGCGGAGACATTGGGTGTCCGGACACGGTAACCCCGGCCTGAAAGACGTCGGATCCGGGAAAAAAGTCCGCCTGCGGAAAGGGAAACGGACATATCATCTCCCAGGTCGCTCAGGACGACAGATGTATTCTCCCGGAGTTTAAGGGTCCCCCTGTTCTCAAGATCCAGGACCGCCAGGGAATCAGGACCGGTTTCCACCATGTCTCCCATCAAGAGGGATAAACCGATTTCGCCGCTCAGTCGGGAGCTTCCGCGAATAACGGTTGCTGCTCCTTCTAAATAAGTGATGAGGCTGTCAGCCGACAGGGCGGCAGAGGTCAGAAAAAAAACAATAAACAATGAAATCAGGCTGCGGCGGAATCCATGCATACACCTCACCTCCTCCGATCCGTTTCAGACCGTTAAAAAGAATCTGATTAATTATTAGTGATTAGGTATTATATAGCCAGAGATTCTGAGATTTTTTTTTACTCCCCGGAACTGAGACTCTTCAGTTATTTCGCCTTCATCATCGCCATACGATTCCTCTCCTGCCATACAAGGGAGTAACAACCAGCTGGTGCAGATACATCGATGTATCCATGATGTTTGCCGGTGCGTATTCCGTCACCTGGTGATCCGATTCCGAACCCAGAGCAACCTCCCGTTACAGCCGCTCTCCAGCTCCGATACGGTAACGGTTTCACTTCCTTTCGACAGACGCCCCACCGGAAACATCATATCACCGGCCCATACAATCGACTTAAGCAGAGGTATATCCGAAAATTCACCCGGTTTTATATGAAAATCCGTCTCATTGCTCATCCGACACTCCGATTGAACTATCATTAATACATGTACATAACGTGTCACGGCGCCGCCAGGGTGGTTACCGGTTCCTGTCATCAGATTGAAATCGATGGCGCAAATTTCCTCATTGACTGCGGAATGTTTCAGGGTGGGAAAGACCTGAATCGCCTTAATTATCAGGATTTTCCCTTCAATCCCGGGGAAATCGATTTTGTCATTGTCACACATGGCCATATCGACCATTGCGGGCTATTGCCCAAACTTGTAAAGAAGGGCTTTCGCGGACAAATCTATGCCACTCCTGCAACGGCAGACCTGCTCCCTATCATGCTCGGTGATTCGGCATTTATCCAGGAAAAGGATACCGAGCACGAAAACCGCCGAAGACAACGCATGGGCCAGGCACCCCGGGAACCCCTCTATACAAGTGAGGATGTGGAGAGGATCCCTCCGATGCTTCGCCTCCTTCCCTATGGGGATACATTGAAAATCAACGATCAGGTGACCCTGAGATTCAGGAATGCCGGCCATATTATTGGCTCATCAATTGTGGAACTCTTCCTCACCGAGAACGATGATGAGAAGAAAGTCGTTTTTTCAGGTGATCTCGGGCAATGGGACGTCCCCATCATCGAAGACCCTTCTTTCATCTGGAATGCAGACTATGTATTCATGGAGTCAACTTACGGTGACAGGCTGCATGGTGAGCGAAAACCCCGGAAAGAATCCCTTTATGAACAGGTAATAAAAACTTACAAACGTGGCGGCAAGCTTCTTATCCCAAGTTTCGCCCTTGAACGGACCCAGGAATTACTCTACCTTCTGAGCGAATTGAAAACCGAACGGCCGGATTTCCCGGATATCAATATCTATCTGGACAGCCCGCTGGCCATCAAGATTACCAAAGTCTTTCGGGATCATCCGGATATGTATGATGAAGAAGCCCGTGCCA
>JAUVIY010000324.1 GCA_030592625.1 Spirochaeta sp.
ACTTCAAGAACACTGAAATGGATTCTTTACGGAGTCGGGATCGGAACTCTTATTGCTTCAGGAATTTATCTCCAGAAAGGCATAGAAGAAGGCTTTGATAATTGGAATGCTATTCGTATGGCATTGTTTTTTCTCGTTGGTACAGTATGCATTTTGATGTATGGAGAGAATAAACACTAACCGAATTTATTGAAGATCAGTCATCTTGCTGCCTGCAGGTCACAGACGGCGAGACTCACTAAATCAGCGGGGAAGTACGATTTCCCGCTTCTCCTCCTCCTCCCGGGGACGGAAGAGAACCGCTACATGGCCAATAGTCCGAACCAGAGAGGCTTTGGTGTTGGAAGCCAGAAGCGATGCGATATCGTCCAGGGATTCCTTGTGACCCACAAAGCGAACCTTGATAAGTTCATGAGCCTCAAGCTCGGCATCAGCTTGAGCCGTCACCCCATCAGAGGGACCATCCTTACCAATCATCACAGTCGGTTTGATTCTCTGGGCCTTGCTCGCAAGCCATCGGCGCTGGGTTTTCGTCAGTTCCATTTTGCGGAGAATACGCTTAAGACAGGGTGTGCGTCCAGCCTCGTATTGACACACCCGCACCTATAGGGGTAAAAAAAGTGCCCGTGGTTGAAGTAACAACCACGGGTATTGGGTCGACATCGCAAAGCGATGTCTAAAGGCCTGGTTATTTCAATGAATTGAAATAACCGACCATGGTGGATGTAGTTCAGGGGTAGAGCACCAGATTGTGGTTCTGGTTGTCGCGGGTTCAAATCCCGTCATCCACCCTAGGTCATTTATGATCGACCAAGCGTCCTTAGCTCAGCTGGATAGAGTACCGGGCTTCGAACCCGTAGGTCGGAGGTTCGAGTCCTCCAGGGCGCGATTAAGATTCCCCGACTGGAAACACCAGTCCCTACACTTGAATAAATACCCAGAATGGCCCTGGAGGACTCGAACCTCCGGAGCCGGCGCGCGACAATAGGAGCGAAAAGGCCACAAGGATGTGGCCGAAAGCCGGCGCAGGCGGCTTTTTCAGCATTGACATGAAGTCAATGTTGAAAAAGTTCGAGTCCTCCAGGCCACAAATGAAAGCCTCACCCAACTATGCATCATCCATAATAAACGATTCAGATCCAATCGCTTTCAGAAAAACCATTACAACTCCTGAAAACCCGGAACACCAGCCCCTCATCCAGACAAACCGAACCGGATCGGCCAGGCATCACGAGTGCGCGAAGCGCCAAGTGAGGCCAGACCGTAGCGGCTCCCATCAACCCGAAGAAATCGGCCTCTCCTAATCTCCCCATCCAAACAAACCAAACCGGATCGCCAAGGCATCACGAGTGCGCGAAGCGCCAAGTGAGGCCAGGCCGTAACGGCCGTCCTCAACACATCCCCAATTCTCTATTCAACATTCTCTATTCCCCCAATCTCATCGAAGTAAAAGAATCTCCCTCAACTCGCCCGGAGGTCACCAAATCCCGCTAGACATAGATCGAAAAAATCAGTACATTGCTCAGGCACGAAAATTGCGGGCCGTTAGCTCAGCTGGCAGAGCAGCAGACTCTTAATCTGCGGGTCAAAGGTTCGATCCCTTTACGGCTCAGAATTGGAATCGGGTGGCTTGGCCGCCCTTTTCTTTTACCTGCGAGAGTGGTGGAATTGGTAGACACGCCGGTTTTAGGAGCCGGTGCTTCGGCGTAAGGGTTCAAGTCCCTTCTCTCGCACTCTCAGACTTTCAAACCGCAAGGATGACCGTTCGCAATTCGCGGTCGAACGATCCGGAACCGGTTCGTTTTTTTCGATAACGGCTCACATGAGGGATAAGAGAATGATCGACAACAAGCAATTTGAGAAACAGGAAAATTCAGCGGTGAAACTGACCGTAACCGTTTCCGCAGATGGAGCCGACAAGGCCTATAACGATCTGCTGGGCAAGTATGGAAAAAATACCCAGATTCCGGGTTTCCGGAAAGGCAAGGTGCCCAGAGATGTACTGATCCGCAAGTTCGGCGAGGGCATCAAGCATGAAGCCGCCGGCGATCTGATCGATTCGGCACTGCAGGATGCCTTGAAGGACATTGAGGAGAACCCCATTTCCCAACCCCTCCTGGAAAACCTTCCCGCTATCGAACTGGGTAATCCCTTCGTATTCGCCGTCACTTACGATGTCTTCCCTGAAATCAAGATGCCCGAATACAAAGGTGTTGAAATTGAAGAAACCCAGGTGAAAATCCTCAAGAAACATGAAAACGAGGAACTTGATACCATCAGGGAACGCAATTCCGTCGTTGTGGACAAGGAAGATGGAATAATCGCCAAAGACGCCGTGGTTACTATGGATTATGTTGAATTGGACGGCGATGAGATTGCCCTGGAAGAAACCCGTCGTAAGGGTTTCGTCTTTACCGTCGGCAAGGACAACCATCCTTACGCTATCGAGAAAGAACTCGAGGGTATGAAGGTGGACGACAGGAAAACTATCGAAAAAATTTACGATGACGATGCGAATTCCAACCTGGCCGGCCGAACCGTCAAACTTGAGGTTGTCATCACTGCCGTCAAGGAGCGCGAACTCCCCGAATTGGACGATGAGCTGGCCCAGGATGTATCTGAGGATCTGAAAACCCTGGACGACCTGAAAAAGAAGGTAAAAGCCGACCTCAAGGAACGTGCAGAGGACAAAATCCGGGCGAAGAATATTAACACCCTCACCGACAAGCTTGTCGAAGATGCCGAAATAGATGTGCCGGAGTCCATGGTAAAAGCCGACCTGGAGAACACCTGGCAGGATTACGTCCGGCAGTCCGGAGCTAATGAGGACATGCTCATCAAGGCTCTTGAGGATGCCGGCCGCAGCAAGAACGACATTCTGGACGAATGGCGTGAGGGTGCGAAGAAATCCATAAAGACACGCCTCATTTATGGTAAAATCGTTGAAATCGAGAACATCGAAGCTGCCGATGATGAAGTCACTGCCGAACTGGAAAGTCGGGCCGTGGAATTCAAAATGCCCGTCGAGGAATTGGAAAAAATGTTTGGCGGTCCGCAATTCCGGGAGTATCTTAAGAACGAATTGGCCCAGAAGAAGCTTTTTAACTTCCTGCTGGGTGCCGCTTCCGTCAAAAAGGGCGCGAAGATAGACTATACTGAGTTGATGGGCGCCTAGAGCAAACAAAGACGGTATCAAACGGTACCGATTTCTGTTGCCGGGCCCTCAGGAGACAGGATGAACATCCAGGCAGCATACAATCCCTACATCGTTGAAAAAACAGGAATCGGGGAAACCCGTTACGATATCTGGTCCAAACTCCTCCAGGAGAGGATTATCTTCCTTGGTGGAGAGATTCGGGACGTCGATGCCGACCATATTGTGGCCCAGCTTTTGTATCTCGATTCCCAGGATCCGGAAAAGGATATCAGCTTCTACATCAACAGCCCCGGCGGTTCGGTTACAGCCGGTCTGGCGATATACGATACAATGCGTTACATCAATGCCGATGTGCAGACTATCTGCATGGGCCAGGCGGCCTCTATGGG
>JAUVIY010000088.1 GCA_030592625.1 Spirochaeta sp.
CCGGATGATCTATGCCAGGTTCATACCTTGACCCCCCACCTACACCTTTGCAATAATGCCGGCATGACTTTCAGGAGCGTGTATTCGCAGTTTGCGAGCTTTATTTTTTCCGGCCCATTCGCCGGAGGAAGCGTCGTGCTGTCATAAAATCTGACATCAGATTAAATTGCGACGGGTTCTTCCGGTAGGGAGAGCCCGTTTTTTTTGGTATGGAGAGCGGAAATAACAATGATTGAAAAACTAAAAAGTCTGGAAACTTCTTTCAAGAAGGTGCTTGAGGACACGGATACCGAGGCGAAGCTGGCCGATCTGAAAGCCCGCTTCCTGGGGAAAAAGGGTGAGCTCAGCACCATCCTCAAATCCCTGGGGCAGGCCACTCCTGAGGAGCGTAAAACACTTGGTCAAGCGGCCAACGAACTGAAAACCCGACTCCTCGATAACCTGGATGAGGCCAAAGGAGCCATCGAGCGAATAATGATCGATGCGAGGCTCGCCGCGGACTGGACCGACATCACTCTCACCGGATCTCAGAGGGCTCGCAGCGTGAAGGAATCAGGCCTCCACCCGGTTACCATCGTTCAGCGGGAACTCGAGGACATATTTCTCTCTATGGGATTCGATATCCTGGATGGACCACATATCGAGGATGATTTTTACAACTTCACCGCCTTGAACATACCCGAAACCCATCCGGCACGGGACATGCAGGATACCTTCTGGTTCAAGGACATGAAGCACCTGCTCCGTACACATACCTCAACCATACAGATTCGGGGAATGGAAGAAAAAAAACACCCGCCCTTCAAGTTTGTAGCGCCGGGCAAAGTATTCCGTTCCGAGGCTACCGATGCCTCCCATGAAGCGGTGTTCCATCAGATGGAAGGTATGCTCATCGGCAAGGACATCACCGTCGCTCACCTTATCTACTTCGAGAAAACACTCCTGAGTGAAATCTTCAATAAGGATGTGGAAATCCGCCTTCGCCCGGGATTCTTCCCCTTCGTGGAACCGGGATTCGAGCTGGACATACAGTGCCTTATCTGCGACGGGAAGGGCTGCAAAGTCTGCAAGCAGACCGGCTGGGTTGAACTGCTCCCCTGCGGAATGACTCACCCCAACGTCCTGCGTCACGGTGGTATCGACCCTGAGGAATTCAACGGATTCGCCTTCGGCCTCGGCCTGGATCGTCTGGTGATGATGCGTTACGGCATCAACGATATCAGGCTTCTGCACAGCGGTAATATCGACTTTACACGGCAATTCGCTACCTGCTAGGGAGATAAGGAATGTACATAACGGTAGACTGGATTAAGGATTTTGTTGACCTCCCCGAGGGCTTGAGCGACAGGGAACTTTCAGAACGCATCACCTTGGGTGTCTGTGAGGTGGAAGGCTGCGAACGCACCGGTGCCATGCTGGGTAAGGTGACCGTGGCTGTCGTCAAGGCCGTTATTCCTCATCCTGATGCGGACAAGCTCCGCCTGGCCACCGTCGACCTGGGCAGTGGTAACGAAGCCACTGTTATTTGCGGTGCTCCCAATTGCCGGGAAGGCATCAAGGTGCCTTACGCTGCCCTGGGAACCAGTTTCCCCGGGGGCTTCACTCTGAAACCGAAGAAAATACGGGGCATCGTCTCGGAAGGAATGCTCTGCAGCGAGCAGGAGCTGGGACTTTCTGAGAATCACGAGGGCCTGATGGAGCTTGCCGGTAACGCTCCTGTGGGTGAGACTCTGGCCGCCGCTTTAGGTGATGCTGTGGTGGACGACCTGGTTCTGGACATCGACAACAAATCCCTGACTCATCGGCCGGACCTCTGGGGCCACTATGGAATGGCACGGGAGTTCGCCGCAGTCTTCGAAAAACCGTTCAAAGACAAGTTTGACGCTGCATGGGTGAAGGGTTTGAAGGCGAAAATTGACAAATCCGGGGCGAAGCCTCCGGTCACCATTCACGTGGACAAGGACTCGGCCAACAGAGGTTTCCTGGGCCTTTCGGTGGATGGAATCAACATCGGGGAGAGTCCTGAATGGATGCAGAGACGGCTTACCGTAGCGGGAATGCGACCCATCAATTCCATCGTTGATATCTCCAATTATGTCATGCTGGAAACCGGTATCCCGAACCATATATTTGATCGTTCCACCATCGGCGGTGGTAAAATCGTCGTTCGTCGGGCCGGTGACGAGCAGACTTTTGTTACTCTGGACGAGCAGGAGCGAAAACTTATTTCCTCCGATACTCTGGTCTGTGATGCCGGGAATCCTTCGGCCATCGCCGGCATTATGGGCGGTTTGAAAAGTTCCGTGGCCGATGATACAAACGGCATCATGATTGAGGTAGCCAACTGGACCGATGCCGAGATACGCCGGACCAGCACACGTCTCGGTCTGCGAACCGACGCCTCCCAGCGTTATGAGAAGAGCCTGGACAGCCAGCAGCTTGAAAAGACCGTGCTTCGTATATTCGAGCTTGTTCTTGAATTGAACCCCGAAGCCGCAGCTGTTGGCGGCATCCAGTCTGACAACATGCCTGAGCCTCTGGAACTGGCCATAGAAACAAGCCCCGCCCGTATTGCAAAGGTACTCGGCGAGGATGTGGGTGAAAAGCGCCTTATCGGGATTCTGGAAGCATTAGGTTTCACTGTTGAGGCAATTCCAGGTGCCGATGCCGGTACGGACGGTAAGGGGAAAACCCACCTCATCCACGTTCCTACGTGGAGGTCAACAAAAGATGTTGAATGTGAAGCCGATATCGTGGAAGAAATCGGCCGTATCATCGGCTTCGACAACATCACTCCGGTGAGCCCCGCTCACGATATTGAGGCCCTCAGGCTCTCGCAGGCCAAAACCATGATGCGGAAAGCCCAGGATTACATGGTGCTTCGTGGCCGTGCCCTGGAAGTGATGACCTACCCGCTGGTGGGTGAAGTTCTTCTGGAGAAGGCTTCCTGGCCGGTTCACAATGAAGGCCTGGTACTGGCCAACGCTCTCACCCCGGAGCACGACCGGATGCGGCCCAGCCTTGTTCCCAGTCTCCTGGAAGTTACAGCGAATAACCGGAAAGAACATGATATCTTCCGTATATTCGAGGTAGGCCGGAGCTATACTGACCTGGGAGGGGATGAATACTCACAAGATCTGCATCAGATCGGCGTGGTTTTTCAGGAAACGAAGGTCAACCCCTTCTCTGAGCTGGCCGACACCATGGAAGGTTTACTCTCATACCTCGGCCTTCCGGCTCGAATGGTTCCCGCAGATCCGTCAAAAGGTAATTCTCTGATTCCCGCCGCCTGGGCAGGCAGCCATCCCCACGAAATGGTGGACATTCAGGTGATGGGCCGGTCCCGCGGGGTGATTCTTTCACTTCACCCTCAGGTGGGACACGCTTTCAAGATAAAAGGACGTACCGCTCTCGCGGTCCTGGATCTCACCGAGGTGATGACAATACCGGTGAAGAACAAAACCGCCTTTATACCCCTGGATCGATTCCCCGGCTCGGATTTCGACATTACTGTCGTCACTCCTGCCGAAATCTATGCCGCCGAAGTGTTGGCTGTAGTGAGGGGTATGAAAATAAAGGAAATCCGTTCGGTGGGTATCCTGGATGTCTTCGATTTGGGAGCTGATGGCAAAGCACTTACTCTGCATATCGAGTTCCGGGACCCGGATAAAACTCTGGATGCCCTCTTTATCAAAGAAGCTGAAGATGAAGTAATTACGGTTCTGGATAAGGCCGGTTATCCGCTTCGAAGTTAGGAATTATGGGGTCACTACGTATATCAGGTCGTCGATTTCCGGTGAACCGTAGTTTTGGGCTCCGTTGGAAACAGACGAGAGGCGGCTTGTGGCACGGGTGGCGTTGGCCTCGAGAATGCTGCCGTCGGCAAGATGGATTACCCGGTCTTTTCCCAGGGACCGCATTACACGGATTTCCGATCCGGTCGGCGGTATCTGATTGGTGAGTGGTTCGATAACGAGTATCTCGCCACGAATCTGAACGATAACACCATAGAGACGCCATTGTATGGCCATTTCTCCAGTGTCAACGAAAGTGTTGCTGTCAGCCAGGCGGGTCTCAAGATCCGAAATAATTTGTTCGGTTTTGGTCAACTGTTCTTCCAGAACCAGTTTTTCTGTTGACCTCTCCGCTTTGATTCGATTTGCTTCAATCAGTTCGGCTTCGAGCAGCACCAATGCTGTGTTCAATGCCCGGTTCTCCAATGTCAGTGCATCCAGCCGGTTATCGAGCTGTCGCCGTTCGGCTTCCGCGGAAGCGGCCATTTCCTGCCGTACAGTCTCATACCGCAGGGCGGCATCTTCCTTTTCCTGGGCCAAAGCGATGAGTGCGATCTGGTCTTTCCCCTCAAGTCTCGCAGCATTGGTGCTTTCCCAGAGCTGCCAGTATCTCGTCAGTTCCCGGCCTATCGGATCCGGAATCTGTTCCAGGCCTGATATCCACGATGATGATGCCCTGTCGAAATTCCCGGACACCAGTGATGATTCCGATATTAGGGAATATTGTCTGACATCCGCTGCAACCAATTCTCTGTATGTGTTCTGATAACCCTTGGTAACCTGGTCCATTAAGGGCCATAAAGCGCCCAATCTGCGCCAGGCGATGTCAGCTTCCTGGTAACGGCCGGCTTTCATGTGACTGATCGCAAGGTCGATCAGCAGTTTCGACTCGGTGAGAAATGTCGATTTATCATCCTCTTCCAAAGATGCCAAATATGCGGAGAAGAACCGGACAATTTCTCTGTCGGCTTCATTTCTGGCTTTAATTCCCGGCAGCTCGGCGGTTATTTTATCGGTAAAGAGACTTTCCAAAACGGAGAGATGACCCTCTGCACGGTTATAGTCCCGGGTGGTGATGGCCTCAAATAAACCGAGATATTGGTTGGACAGCTCATCCAGCCAATAATTCTCCACTTTTCGGGTTTCTCTTAATATCTCCAAATCTGCATCAATCCCGGCATTGACGATATCGATAAAGTCCTTTTCCTCATAAAGTTGAGCCAGCAATTCGGATTCATCGGTATCCAGTGTTTCCGCCAGTGCCTGTCGTTCTTCAACTGCGCCGGCTAATGCTGTTTTCAGAGAGGCCCTTTCATCCCGGAGATCCGTCATCCGCTGTTCGTACACCATCATTTCCTGACTGCGGAATTCATCCATCCGTTCGGTGTATTTGGAATCCAGATCGGTTTTAAGCTTATCTATAGCCTGATTGATTTGTTCTTCCGGACGGTTCAGTCCTTCGAGGCGAATCCGTTCCTCATCGAGGATATTGTTGATTTCCGCCAACAGATCCCTTTCTTTGATCTGATTGGTTTCTTCCATCAGTTCCTGCAGGAGACGGAGTCTGTTATCCAGGTCGAGAATACGCTCCTGATAACAATAGATTTGAACGTCCTTCAGATCCACTTCCCGGCGCTTGTTGTTGATTTCCTGTACGGCGGATCGGAGTAATGGACTTTCGAGGCTGGTGAATGGGAAATCCCTGTCGATATTCGTTTCAGTTCTTCTCAATACCGTGAGACTCAAGATAAGAGGAATAGCCGTGATGATAATCAGTGCAAGCAGGGGTAACAGGAATATTTGAAATTTATCGGAGCGACCGATACTGCCGATTTCCGGGATTTCTTCGAGCACCTCAAAATCAAGTTCCATGTCGAGGCGCTCCATATTCCAACGGTCGGGATCGTGAATATAATTTTCGAGTGTGTTTATTTCCATTATCCGATAGAATTATGCCATGTTTGATCCAATCTTTCCGGGATTTTTTCCTCACCAGTGGGATAATGGATAAAAAACATGTTCTCGGCCTGAGTGCACGCCTGCTTCTTTTCATCATTCCCGTAATCGCAGGGAGTTTTCTTGTAAGCGGATTCCTTACCGGACTTTTTGTCGATCGCGGAATAAAGAAGGCCATGAACAGGCTTATGGTATATAAAGCCGAAGACCTTATGCGCCATACCTCCTCGCAATGGAACCTTCTTCTGGAGAACAATTTACAGGATGACTCCGCATATCGTGAGAGCCTGAGGCGCTCGATCAGATCTTATTCAATCACCATGCTTCGAGAGGATGGGGAGTGGATTCTGGCTGTCGACGAAGAAATGAACATCGTTTTTTCCGTCGGTGCTTCAGACGCTGATGAGTTACTCCGTGAATCGATCCTCGATAATCCCCTACTCGAATCCGGAGATGTCTGGATTGATGGCAGCTTCGGCGGTGAGGAACGGATCGGATATGGTTTTTTCCTGCCGACTCTGGGCTGGACGGTATACATTACCGATTTACGAAGATCGTTTTTCGGTGATTTGTCTTACATCCGATTGTATTACACCATCATGGTGCTATTCACCGCCATTGTCAGTTCCCTCTTTATCATCTTTTACGTCAGGCGATCCATGCGCCCCTTGAGAACTGTTATTTCCGATATGCATGGCATTGTACAGAACCGTAATTTTGAAAATAGGGTGATACCGGTGCAAAACGACGAAGTCGGGGAGCTTGCCAGGGAATTCAACCTGATGTCCGATTATCTCGATCGGGCCATGGCTCGTCTGAAAAATATTGCTCATAGCGAGGCCGAGGCCCGTATTGAAATCAGGAACAGGGAAAGAGAAACTCTGGATGTTCTCAGTCGTGTATCGGGTCATAAGGATCCCGAAACCGCCCGGCATACATCCAGAGTGGGCATGTACGCGTCCTTGATATCGGAGCTTCGGGGTGACTCCCTGGAGGAATCCGACCTGATGAGATGGGCCGTGCCCTTGCACGACATCGGTAAAGTGGGGATTCCGGACGCCATACTCCTTAAAACAGGTGCATTGAACGCTAAAGAGCGGTCCGTGATGGAATTCCATGTCAATATCGGTTATGAAGTACTGAAGGGTTCGGCGAGTCCTGTATTGAGGGCCGGGGCGGATATTGCCATATCACATCATGAGAGATGGGACGGTTCAGGCTATCCAGACGGATTAAAGGGAAAAGATATACCAGTCCGGGGACGCATCACCGGTCTGGTGGATGTTTTCGATGCCCTCACAACAACCAGGCCGTACAAGAAGGCCTGGACCTTCGAGCAGGCTATTGAATTTATACAGGGAAAAAGCAGTATTGAATTCGATCCGGAACTTGTGGAGCTATTTATCGGCGGTTTGGATCGGGTAAGGGCTATACTCGACGAATACGGTGATGATGATACCGTCGAGTCGGCGTTGACCTGATAGGGGATATTCATCTGGATTATTGAGTCGGCAGCAATTTTGAATCTATTGTGCTGAAAACCATAGACGATCAGTTATTCGAGCAGGATGCATTACAATGGAGTGCCGTTACCGTTTCTTGTGTTTCAGAACAGGCTCTCCAGTAAACTTCTTAAATAGTCAGGAACCGGCTTTCCATCCTAAAATGACTTCATGATTCTTGCCCGTAAATTCTCCCTTGCCGAAGATGACGATTATGAACACCTTGCTGCGGCCGGCGGCCGGTTACGCGCCTTGTTGGAGGCCTTTGCCGAAAACAGGCTTCCGTCTGAATACGGCCCCGAACAGCTTGTCGGTTATGCCCGTTCACTACTGGCGGTTCAGCGGCCGGACGGTAGTTTCGCTTCCTATGCTGAACCGGAAAAGCTCGACCCCGACGTTCGAACAGACGCCCACCGATTCGTTACCTGGGCGGCCTTGGCCTTTTTATGCCGCCTTCAGGATTCCGGGGTCGGGGGGCTGAATGAAAGGCTGGAAGAGGGAATCTCAGCTGCCCTGCGCTGTCCTGTAACTGCCGATCTGTCTTTTCCTGAATCGGGTATGGCAGAGCCTGTACAACAGGTGGAGGCTGTCCTGATTCTCTCCTCAGGTCGAATTCCGGCCCGGCTTAAGGCTGATCCATCCCTTGCCCCGGCACTTGAAGTTTTCCTGAACCATCTCACATCGGATTTCCGACGCCGGCTTGAATCCGGTGATACGTTACTTCCCGGTGGTATCGATTACGAAACCCTGTTCAGCCAGGCCCTGGCGGCACTGGAATCCTGAAAACCGGTTTGCCTTTCATTGCAGGGCGGGTTCATAATGACCTATGGCCACCCGAATTTCCTCATTTGAAATCATTCTTATAATCCTGGCCCTGATTCTCGTCGCGGCAGGTGTTTTTCTCATCATCGGCGGCAAGGAGCCGGTCAGTCATACTGATGTTATGGAACAGCGGCTTCGGGAACTCCGGCAGCTGAAAACGGTGAGTCAGACTTATCGATCGGTTATCTATGTGGAAGAGAAGAACTTCTGGCGGGGAAACAAGCAGGTCCTCTTTACCCTGGAGTACCTGGTCACCGCAGGGGTTGATTTTTCCAAAGGCCTTGAGATTCGTGAGCTTCCGGATGATGTCATTCAGGTAAGGATGCCACCTGCCGAAATCTTTTCCTCGGATGCCGATGAAACATCCATTAACCAGATGTTTCTTCGTGAACAAACTTTACTCAACCCGGTCCGAATGGGTGACTACATGCCCCAGGTAATCGCTCAGGGTGAGGCGAACAGGCAGGCTGCCCTTGACAATGGAATCCTGTCTCATGCTGAAGCCAAGGCAAGGCTCGCCGTGATAAGGGTTTTGAAGCTTGGAGAGTTCGATATTATCGTATTCGGTCCGACTCTCGGTACTGTGCATGGGGAGGCTTCCGATGGCTAGAAAACGCCGTCATCTGCTTCTTCCCGCCCTGCTTCTTCTGGCTATTTCCGGCGCATTTCTCTATGCAGCCTGGCGTATAAACGGTTTACCTCTGGGGCAGCTGTTTGCAGCACGTAAGACCTCCGCTTCCTGGTCCATCCTGGAGGAAATCCGCTTAATGAATGATCTGGAAACCGCTGCCTACGAAATGAAGGTTGTTTTTCCTTATGATTTCATCGGTGACAAAGAGGTGAACTGGGGCTATCTGAAACTGCAGTATGACAGGGAGCCGAGATTGTTTATGGCCAAGACCGATCCCGCCTGGCATCCCGGAGGCCGTTTGCCGGCGGACTGGGAGTACGCCGAAATCTATACACTCTGCCGTCAGGTGGGAATTGACCCGGGCCGTCCCGATTACCGCTTCGTTGTGATGTCGGCGAGTGTCAG
>JAUVIY010000041.1 GCA_030592625.1 Spirochaeta sp.
ACCATGGAATCGAGGTTTCCCGAGGTCACCAGAAACCCCAGACGCGGACGACCCAGCACTTTCAGGCTGTCGGGACTCCTCCAATCGGGCTGGGCGATAACACCAACTCGAAAGCCTTGGTCCTCCAGAACCCGGCTGATCACCGCGGCACCGAAAGATGGGTGATCCACATAGGCGTCACCGGTTACCAGGACGAAATCCGGCCGGTCCCAGCCGCGTATCTCGAGATCTTTCTGATTGACGGGAAGAAAGGGGGTCATCGGAAGGGATTATCGTGGAAAGGTCTGCCGAATACCAGTAGGCGGATCAAGAGAATCAGGCGAACAGGGGCTCCCAGCCCCCGGCCTCAGCCCGGCGAGTCATATCACTGTCCGACAGCGCCGACTCATAAGAGGCGATCGAATCGAGTACTCGCGGCAGCAGATTCACATCCCCTACAGTGTTGATAAAGGAACCTTCGACACCCATGGCAAAATGCAGTGCGGCATCCAGATCATCCTGATTTTCCAGTGTTTTATACCATGTGGCCCGATTCTTTTTCTCATCCTCCCGCCAGGGGCGATGGCAGGCAGTCTTGATAAGTTGAAAGGCGACATTCCGTTCGAGGCAAAGTTTATGGAGTTTCGAAAAACCCTCCGCGTATGCCGTATTCCGGCTCATGGCCCAGTTCCAGGGCAACAGCACGCTGTCGAAATCAAAGCGTTCCAGACTGCGCAGGTGCATGTTACAGACATTCAGTCCGTGTCCGGTGACTCCGAGCCATTTTACCAGGCCTTTATCCCGAGCTTCGATGAAAGCCTCCAGAGCCCCGCCGGGTCCCATGGCTGTCTGCCAATGATTCTCATCAACGAGGAGGTGCATCTGCCAGAGGTCGACATCGTCCACATTCATCAACTCCAGGGAGCGCCTGAGTTCGGTATAGGCGCCCTGGTAAGTCCGCTCTTCGTTCTTGGTGGCCAGGAAAACCGAGTCGCGGTTATCTTTCAGCCAGGGACCCAGCCGTTCTTCGGCCTTGCCGTAGCTGGCGGCAGTATCGATATGATTCACCCCCCTCTCCCCGATGAGGTCCATGGTGCGCATTACTGTAACCTGATCCACATCGTAAAAGGCGGCGGCGCCGAAGAGGGCCCGAGTGCTCCAGTGACCTGTCCGTCCGAAAAGAGCTTTGGGCAGGGATTTCATCCCTCATCTCCTTTCCCGAAGACTTCTTCCAGTGCCGCTCTCATTACAGCTGCGTCGGGAGTCACACCGGTCCAGTATTCGATACCGATGACTCCCTGATTCACCAGCATGCCCAGACCGTCGATCACCTTGCATCCCGCAGCCTCGGCATCCTGAACCAGACGGGTCCGGGGCGGGTTGGGAATAACGTCGGCAACCACCATCTCAGGAGACAGGCTGTCGATATCAATGGCGAGAACGGCGTCGACATCGGGATACAGCCCGATAGACGTGGCATTCACCACGACATCGATTCCCTCAGGGATACTGAAATCACCCTCCCATTTCACAAAATCGGTCCGGGTTGAAGTCCTGGCATTCAGCAATTCGACGAGTTCCCGGCCGCGAACTTCGCTGCGATTGACGATTATGATGGAAGCCGCACCAGCCAAAGCGATTTCCACGCCGATGGCCCGGGCGGCACCCCCGGCGCCGAAAAGGACAAAACGCTTCCCGGAAATATCTACGAGAGATTTCAAAGCGGTGACGAAACCTTTACCGTCGGTATTCTCGCCAATGAATTTTCCGTCCCTGTTCACCACACAGTTCACCGCACCCATGGTGGAAGCCGATTCACCCAAACCGTCAAGATGCTCTATGACGGCGACTTTGTGGGGGATAGTGCAGTTGAAGCCCCGGAAGCCCATAGCCCGGGCACCCCGAACCGCATCGCCCAGATCGGCGGGGTCCACTTCCAGGGTCAGGTAACGCCAATCCAGGTGGTGATAACCGAACGCCGCTTCAACCATCGCCTGAGTGGGATTTTCCGCCACCGGTTTTCCGAAGACACCGACAAGTTCCTGCTTGAAATTCAATTCTTCAGCCATAAACCAATATTAATCGCTACATCATTCGTATGCCAGAGCCGTCACCGGGTCCAGTTTGCTGGCCCGGGCCGCCGGATAGAGACCGAAAAAGATTCCCACCACCGTTGAAAATGCAACGGTACCGACTATCGCCGGGAAGTTCACCGCGAAGGACCATCCCAGGGCATTGATGGCCAGGGCGCTCAGACCCAGACCGCTGATAACTCCAAGGATGCCTCCCATAGTTGTCAGAGCCGCCGCTTCAAAGAGGAACTGTCTGCGTATCACCCGGGGAGTGGCCCCCAGAGCTTTGCGGATACCGATCTCCCGGGTTCGTTCCGAAACGGAAACCAGCATGATGTTCATGATGCCGATACCGCCGACGAGGAGGCTGATGGCCGCCACCCCGGAAAGGAAAAGATTGAAGGTTTTTGTGATACCTGTGAACATATCAGCCATGCCCGCCGGAGACATCACCCGGACGGCCTCATCATCATCGAAGAGCTCGGTGAACCATTCTCTCAAGCTTTCCGACACTTCCAGTACGTCTGAATCAAGCTCGGCGGTAACGCCATAACGTTTTACGGTATCGATACTCTGAAGCCGGGAATCATAGGTGCTCACCGGTACGTATATGGTTGAGTCAAAACTGTTGCCCATAGAGTCGGCCAGGGTATTCATCACCCCGATCACTTTGAAACTTCGTGCCTGAGCCCGAAAAATCCTCACTCGTTTGCCCAAAGCATCGCCGTCGGGAAAAAGACTCGTCGCAATTTCGGCCCCCAGTACCGCAACCGACTCCCGCCTTTCCTCGTTTTCATCGCTCAGGAATGCACCTGAGGCAATCGGATACTGGTATATCCCGGCATAATCCGGTGAAGCCGCCATAACGGTGACTCCATCGAACTGGTTTTTCCCGTACGAGACGGTAAAGTTGGAGGAAACCAGGGGAACCGCCGCATCCACTCCCTCAACCTCAGCGGCAATACGATCGGCGAAATCCAGATCGAACGTTCTTGTTACCGTCTCCGGGGCGTCCCGACCGACCATCACAGTGATGGAATTGAGACCGGCTCCTACTACCGAATCCTTTATGCTTCTGGTGGCACTCCCTCCAAGGGTGGTGATGGCGATGACCGACATGACACCGATGATGATGCCCAGGGCCGACAGTGCAGTCCGGAGTTTGCTATGAGTGAAGTTCTGTAATGCAAGTTTGAAATTCTCGTAAAAATTCATTCTTTCACAATCCCGTCCAGGAGGTGAATACAGCGAGGGGAAAAGGCTCCGATGTCGGGATCATGGGTCACCAGCACCAGAGTGTTCCCGGTATCGTGCAGCTCCTCGAACAGATCCAGAATCTGATGGCCTGTTTTCTGATCCAGGGCTCCGGTAGGCTCATCAGCCAGCAGGAGTGAGGGTTCATTCACCAGGGCCCGGGCAATGGCAACACGTTGTTTCTGACCTCCGGACAACTCTCTGGGAAGGTGCTTCATCCGGTCGGCCAGCCCTACCCTCTCAAGCACATAGGAAGCCCGTTCTTTCCGTATCCTGGCCGGAACTCCTGCGTAGAGTAATGGTGTCGCGACATTGTCCAGTACGCTGCACCGGGCCAGGAGGTTGAATTGCTGGAAAATGAAACCGATCTTCTCGTTCCGTACCCTGGCCAAAACCCGCTCATCCATCTCCGATATGTCTGTTCCGTCCAGAAGGACCGCCCCGGAGGACGGTGTATCCAGACAGCCCATAAGATTCATCAATGTGGATTTCCCGGAACCGGAAGGCCCCATCACCGAAACCATCTCACCCTTCTTCACCTTGATGTCCACGCCGCGCAACGCCATCACCGTGACATCGCCCATCGCATAATGTCGTGTGGCTTTTCGGGTCTCGATAACGTATTCAGGCATATTCAAGGTGACATCCATCTAGCGACCGCCGCCGCTACCGGGGCCGCCACTACTACCGGGACCGCCGGGGGGCAAACCCAATAATTCCAGAAAATTGGTGCTGCCAGACTCCTCTTCTGCAAGACTGTTGGATTCTCCGACGGCAGGCAGTACCAGAACCTTATCACCGGCCTTCAAACCACTGATTACCTGGACCGAGCTGCTGCCGTATTCTTTGACGCTTATCGGTGTGGGAACAACGGAATATCCTTCCGGAAGTTCCAGATCGCCGAACGACCCTCCTCCGGGAACCCCGCCTCCCGGCCCGGTTCCACCGCCGGAGCCCTCTCCGCCGGCAGCATCCCTGCGCTCGGCCATCGCCGCGTCCGCATACTCGGAAGGAAGTACCACGAAAGCAATGCTTCTCTCCCCCCGCTCCATCACCGCATCCGAGGGAATCAAAAGAATGTCCTCGTCCCCACTCAGGAAAATTTCACCGGCAAAGGTGAAAAACGGGAGGATTTCTTCAGGCGGATCGTCGATGGTGACTTCGGTATCAAGAACGGCGATTCCCTGGGGGGTTACCCGGGCTTCAAGGGGAATAGTCGATACTACACCCCTCACTTCAATGTCGGGATATGCATCAAACTGGAATTCAACCAACTGCCCGAGGGAAAGGTACGGGGCGTCAAGCTCATCCACCTCTACGGTAGCCGTCATAAACGATCGGTCGATTACCCTCACCACAACGTCCTTGTCATCCCCGGACTTCTGATCTGTTACAAAGTCTCCGACATCCAGGTACACTCCGGAAACCACACCGGCAATAGTGCTGGATAATCGGGTGTCCTCCAGCTCTGTTTCTGTCATGTCCCGTTTGAGACTCAGCAGGTCGAGATTCCGCCTGGTACCGGAAATGACTTCGGCATCTATCTCCACATCCACTTCGGCCAGGTTGTAGCGCTGCTGGCTGTCTTCGAGAATCGCGACAACCTCGTCGGCTCTGACAACATCTCCTTCCGAGACAAAGACGGCATCGATGTAACCGGCGATGGGGAAGGCCAGGTCGACGGAATTCGCCGGCTCGATATTCCCGCTGATCTCGATACCCTCCCGCTTCGTTATAACTTCCACTTCGACGATGAGGGCCGGGCCAACTGCCGATACAGAAGCGGTTTCTTCCGTTCGAAACAGAAATAAATAGGTGAGTAACGCGACGGCGATCAGCACCGGGATAATTGTTAAGATAAGGATGATTTTTGATTTTCGAGTCAAGGGATTCACTCCAGACATATGGTTTCTATTCAGTCAGTCACAATTAAAATAACTGCAAAATATAAACGGATAATGAACAGATCAAGTATTTATTACATATCGTTCAAACAAACAACAGTTCAAGACTGTCATGTGTAGTGAAAACCATTATAATCGGAGGTGATGACAGTGGATGCCTTATCAAATATCCTGGAAAGTGAACTCAATGAAGCGTGGAAGTGAAAAATCCCGAATCACTGCATCGTTATATCTCTCTTTTGACCCACAGCTTTATCTTGAAAGAGAGCAATAATCGTGAACACTCATAATTCCGAGAGGCTATGGCCAGGAGTGATGCCAGGTGGGGAGAGCTTTTCAATCGCATGGATGTCAGATTCGAGGCTGTCGATTAAAGATTTGAATCCGTTGACAAGCGATTCGATGAAGACACCCAGCGGGATACCCGGATCGGTAGTATCTACAGAAGCAGGAATTGACGGCTCTGAAACCGAAAACCCTAACACAATTCTAACACAGTCCTAAACAAACCGATACTACATGAGGTATTTCATAACATTATAGAAACATTGAAGGAAATAACAATGGATTTTCACAGGATTCTAGTTCTCAGTGTTTTTATATCTCTTCCCTTCTATGCTTTCGCTACCGGAGTCGGTGATACTGAAGACTCAAGTCTCACCGGATCTGTCAGAATTGCCGGAAGCAGTACGGTCTACCCCGTTACGGTAGCAGTTGCTGAGGAGTTCAGTCGGATTCACCCCCGGGTTGAAGTTCCTGTCCAATCCACCGGGACCGGTGGAGGGTTCAGGAATTTTTTTATCCCCGGTAAAACAGATATCAATAATGCCAGTCGTCCCATCAGTAACAGTGAGATTGAAGAAGCATCATTCAACGGCATTGAAGTTATTGAGTTTCAAGTGGCTATTGATGCTGTTACAGTCGTTGTCAACCTTATAAACGACTGGGTAAATGATATTACTGTCGAGCAGCTGGCACACATCTGGCGTCCGGATAATCCAGCTAAGCTCTGGAGCGATGTTGACCCGAATTGGCCTGAAAAGATCATCGAACTCTACGGACCCACAAGCGCTTCCGGTACATTCGATTACTTCACTGGTGAAATAATCGGTGAAGAGGGCGCGTCCCGCAATGATTATCAGGGAACTGAACATGATAATTCCATTGTCCAGGCTGTTAATGGTTCAACCTACGCCATGGGATATTTCGGCATGGCATACTACCTGGGAAACCGGAAAATAATAAAAGCCCTTAAAATCGAAGGAGTGGCCCCCGGAATAGATACAGCCGGAAGTGGTCAATATATCCCCCTGTCCCGGCCTATCTTCATCTATGTCAGTAAGGAATCTCTAAAAAGACCAGAGGTTCAGGAATTTGTCAGATTCTACATCAAGCAGACATCAACAGAACTTATTACGGAAATTGGATATGTTCCTCTGAATGAAATAGAAATGCAGGCCAATCTCGACCGGTTGGAGAGTGTCATCAATGAACTCTGATCAGCGTGAGGGAGAGTATCCGTCCCTTCTGTCAAGATGAATGCCATGGATAGAATATGTCCAACAATCTGACAAAACGCGGCTTCGAATTTATCAGTGAGAATGCAATAAAGACGTTTTTTCTGTTATGCGCCATAGTTTCCGTTGTAACAACAATCGGCATTGTTCTTGTTCTTCTTATCGAGACGACAAATTTCTTCCGGGAAGTATCTTTAAAGGAATTCTTCCTGGGTTTCCGATGGAACCCGACAATCAAACCAACTTCATTCGGGGTCTGGCCCCTGCTGTCGGGTACTTTATATTTCACATTTATCACCGCCCTCATCGCTTTGCCGGTGGGATTACTTTCAGCCGTGTATCTCAGTGAATATTCCGGAAGAAAAATTCGATCCATCATCAAACCTGCCCTGGAAATTCTGGCAGGTATCCCGACAGTCGTTTACGGTTATTTTGCCCTGGTTTATATCACGCCTCTTCTAAGAAACCTGTTACCCGGTATAAAGACTTTCAATATTCTAAGTGCTTCTATTGTTGTTGCCATAATGATTATCCCGACTGTAGCAAGTATCAGTGAAGATGCTATCCGTGCTGTACCCCAATCCTTCAGACTGGCCGGATTGAGTCTGGGGATAACGAAATTTCAGGTAACTGCGAGTATCATTCTTCCGGCTTCCCTTTCGGGGATTCTTTCGTCATTCATACTGGGATTATCACGAGCTATCGGTGAGACAATGGCCGTAACTATTGCCGGAGGCAATCTGGCAAGACTCGTAAATCCGTTAAAACCCGCAGAAGCCCTTCTGGAGCCGATGCAGACTATGACTGCAGCTATGGTGGAAATCGGATTGAGTGATATAACAGGAAATTCAACAGCCTATAAGAGTCTCTTTGCCGTCGGATTCACTTTATTTCTGATGACCCTCACACTCAATATGGTGAGTCAATTCATTAAAAACCGATATCGGGAGAAATACAAATGAATCAGGCTAAACTCGAGAAGAGAGCCATGCTGAATCAAGAATCTTTCTTATCTTCAAAAAACGACAATATAAAGTCGGAATGGATTAAAGGAAGAATCTTTCTGCTTATCTGTATTGTATCCATCCTTTTCGGTATCCTTTCACTGGCGGCCTTGCTTATATATGTATTCTGGGATGCTTTGGGATGGCTTAATTGGCAATTCATCACATCCACCCCTTCACGATTTGCTTCAAAAGCAGGGATATTCCCGATGCTCATGGGTTCCGGTTTCATCATTATGCTGGTAGCCTTGTTCTCCCTCCCACTTGGTGTCGGCACTGCGGTCTATCTGGAAGAATATGCTCCGAAAAATCTCTTTAAAAAATTCATAGAAATCAATATCTCCAACCTGGCTGGAGTACCATCCATTGTTTACGGTCTGCTGGGTCTTGGTTTGTTCGTGTCTTTCCTTGATTTGACACACGGAACGATACTGGTAGGAGCTCTCACCCTAACCTTGCGAATTCTCCCTGTTGTAATCGTTACATCCCAGGAAGCCATCAAAGCCGTACCCGTATCACATCGAAGGGCATCCATCGGACTGGGAACAACAAAATGGCAGATGATTCGGTCGGTGGTTCTGCCCGAGTCGGTACCCGGTATCATGACCGGTATGATACTGGCCCTCGCGGTGGCCATGGGCGAGACAGCGCCTTTAATCATGATCGGAGCCGCCACATCCATATTCACCGCACCCCGGAATATTCACAGTTCATTCAGTTCATTACCTCTCCAGATATTTGCCTGGTCCGATTTCCCTGGCGAAGGGTTCCGGCATGGAGTTACTCCGGCGGCAATCGTTGTGCTCCTGGTCATTCTGATGATTATGAACGGTGCGGCCATCTACATACGGCACAGATTTTCAAGAGATAAGAATTAAGGAATACAGTTATGGGTATCGCAAAAAACGATATTGTCCTCGAAATAAAGAATCTCAACTTCTACTACGGAGAGCTTCAGGCACTGATCAATATTAATCTGGAAATCAAACGAAATACCATCACATCCATAATCGGCCCCAGCGGTTGCGGCAAATCGACGATGCTCCGATGTATCAATCGCATGAATGAACTGATCGATGATACACGGACTGAAGGTGAGATTTTTTATGACGGCAGGAACATCTTCGACTCAGATGTCGATCCTGTTAAACTGCGCCGGAAGATCGGTATGGTGTTTCAACAGCCTAATCCTTTCCCCAAGAACATATTCGATAACGTTGCCTACGGTCCGAAAATGTATGGGACCCGAAACCGTCAGAAATTGAGAGAAATTGTTGAAATAAGTTTGAAGAAAGCCGCTCTCTGGGATGAAGTAAAGGACCGGCTTCTCGACAAGAGTCTATCCCTGAGTGGAGGGCAGCAGCAGCGGCTCTGTATCGCCAGAACCCTGGCTGTGGAACCTGACATAATACTCATGGATGAACCGGCATCGTCCCTTGACCCGATAGCCACCATGCGGATTGAACAGCTTTTACGGGAAGTTACTGATGACTATACGATTATCATCGTTACCAACAACATGCAGCAGGCCTCCAGGATATCTGAGTACACTGCATTCATTAATGCCAAAGAAAGACGCTCAGGTTTTCTGGTGGAATATGGAAGGACTCAGGATCTGTTCATCAAACCGCAAATGAAGCAAACCGAAGACTACATATCCGGCCGGTTCGGCTGAAAAAGGGAAATCAGGAATGAAACCCAGAGAACAGTATATGGAGAGTTTAAGACAACTCAAGAATGAAATTATGAAGATGGGGATTCTTGTTGAAGAAGCCCTGAGTAAAGCCATGAAAGCCCTTACGGAGCTGGATTCCGATCTCGCAGAAAGTGTTATCACGGAAGATATGATGATTAATCGTATGGAGATTGAGATTGAGGATCGGAGTATCGCCCTGATTGCAACAGAGCAGCCTGTAGCCGGAGACTTGAGACATGTCATAACCGGGATGAGAATCGTCACCCAACTTGAAAGAATGGGCGATCATGCCGTCCACATCGCCAAATCCACACTTCGCTTCGAATGTAAGGCTTTCAAGAAACCTCTGATCGATATATCGAAAATGGCTGAGCTTTGTATCAGCATGCACAGGGAAGTTCTTAGTGCCTTTATGGATGAGGATGAGATCCGGGCCAGGAATCTGGTTGATCTCGATGATGAAGTGGATTCACTTCATGAAAAAGTTCAAAGGGATATGTTTACCGGCATGGTTGAGGATGAGTCATTCCTATCACAGGCCCTGCAGCTTACATACATCAGCAGATATCTCGAACGATTCGCGGATCATATAACCAATATCAGTGAATGGATTATATACGGAAAGACCGGCAACCATGTCGACCTGAACGGTTGATGATTAAAGGAGCTAAAAATTGGCACGAGAGTCTATTTGCATCGTCGAAGACGACAGGGATATCGCCGAATTAGTAGTGTATAATCTGAAACGGGACGGTTATCAGGTTATCACAATTTCATCAGGTGAAGAAGCGATAAGAAAAATCGCCGAAGAAATGCCGAATCTGATACTTCTGGATCTGATGCTGCCTGGAGTTGACGGACTGGAGGTGTGCAGGCGACTCAAACAGGATGATCGAACCCGCACCATCCCCATTATAATGCTGACGGCAAAAAGTGAAGACTCGGACATCATATCCGGTCTGGAGGTGGGAGCCGACGATTATATTACTAAACCATTCAGCCCCAGAATACTGATTGCCCGTGTCCGGGCAGTATTGCGCAGAGATGGAATCAGGGAGAAAGAGGACACCCCGATAAAAATAAAAATACACCAGATTGATATCGATGTCCCGCGACATGAAGTCAGATGTGAAGGAAATACAGTTGATCTTTCCGCAACCGAATTCGGGATTATGCTGCTCCTTGCCGGTAATCCCGGTTGGGTTTTCTCCAGACGTAAAATAATCGCATCGGTGAAAGGTGATGATTATCCGGTAACAGACCGTGCAGTCGATGTACAGATACTGGGACTGAGGAAAAAGCTTGGCGGCTGCGGAGATGTCATTGAAACAGTCCGGGGTTACGGATACCGCCTGAAGGATGCTAAGACGTGAACAAAGCCCAGCTTCGGCGATATATCGGCTACTTTATAATAATCGCCATCTCTGTAACCATTATTTCAATCAATGCCGCTACTCTTTTCCGCCGGGAAACATACAACCGAACTATCAGCATTCTTGACAGAAATAATTTGGTTGCACGAAATCTTCTGACACGTGGTGATTTCGATTCGCTCGATGAGTATTTCAACAGCATTGCCGTTGAAGATGTGAGAATCACCATCATCAGATCCGATGGTGTCGTCGTAGCCGATTCACAGACTGATATCGGACAACTGGACAACCATGCCGACAGACCGGAGATACTGTCTGCATTGAATGGGGTTCCGGGAAGATCGAAGCGCTACAGCAACAGTCTTGGAGAAGAGCTCCTATATGTAGCATTGCCGATAATAGATATCGGCGAAAAGTCCTACGTTATTCGCTCATCCATGAGCGTAGCCGATATAGACAAAGCTCTCGGTGACGTTCTCGGAAGAATTATATTCACAGGTATTGTCACATTCCTGGCTCTCTCTATCCTGTCCTACCTCAGTGAAAGACGTTTTATTGCTCCATTGGCTGATATTCAGAAAGCAGCCGAAGCCTTCTCGGGAGGCAATCTGGATCATTATCTCAGTGTTCCCGGTCCAGAGGATATTAAGGTTGTCGCTGACGCACTCAATGAGATGGCCGGTACATTGAAATCTCGACTCGCCGATATCACGAAAGGAAAGAATGAACTCGACGCTGTTATCTCCAGCATGATGGAAGCCGTTGTTGTACTTGATATGTCCCTGAACATCCGGCATCTCAATCTTTCGGCATTGAATATCATCGGCTCTGATATAACAAATGTTCTCGGCAAAGCCCTGATTGAGATTTTCAGGAGTTCCGATCTTCAGATTCTTGCGGAAAAAACCCTGAAATCCCAGATACCAATCGAGAAAATCATAAACCTGAATACAGACCGCAACCTGATTCTCCAGGTTCATGGTACATGTATTTTGCCGACGGATGACAAGAGCACGGGTAACGCTGTTGTTCTGGTGATGAATGACATCACACAAACCCAGATGCTTGAGAATATGCGCCGTGATTTCGTTGCCAATGTCTCCCATGAGCTGAAAACACCGATAACCAATGTGAAAGGCTATCTCGAGACTCTCGCAGAAGGGGTAATGAACGATCCCGAAACCACAGAAAGATTTCTGGCCGTCTCGATTCGGAATGCCGACAGACTCAATGCTATTCTGGACGATCTGTTAAGCCTCTCACGCCTGGAACAACATGATGGAGAAGGTTTGGAATTTGAAAACCACGCTCTTGACGGAATTGCAGGAAATGCCTTTCAGTCCTGTGCACCCAAAGCTGCCGAAAAAAACATCACTTTACGGCTTGAAGGTCAGAAGGATCTTACAGCCCGGTTAAACATGCTGCTCATAGAACAGGCTCTGACCAACCTCATTGATAATGCCGTGAAGTACAGTGATAAAGATGCCGTTGTGACGGTATGTATCAGCAAAAACGGCGAGATGGCTGAGATTTCTGTTCGGGATGATGGAATCGGTATTCCGGACAAAGACCGTCCCAGAATCTTTGAACGATTCTATCGTGTGGACAAAGCTCGAAGCCGGGAACTTGGAGGCACTGGACTGGGACTGGCTATTGTCAAACACATTATCATCGTTCACAGAGGATCAATACGGGTCGACAGTGAATTGGGGAAAGGCAGTACGTTCACACTGTCAATTCCATTGAATTAATCCTTCTCTTTCGATAACAATCGAAAATAAGTCGTTTCTCTCATCAAATCATCTCTGATACCGGAATCTATTACCGGCGGGAAAACCGGTCGCCCCTCCGGTGGCGGTGACTCTGTCTCCCAACCGGGACAACCGACCACTGGCGGAACTTCCTTCCACTCTTCGGAACCGTTGGTGAGATCGATTTGCCGGGAGAGGGGGGCCAGACGGCAGACCAGGGGCTTGGCTTCGGTTCCGTGAAGGGAGCATCTGCCCCAGAGCCGCCCGTTCTCGTCCAGGTCATTGATGAGAAAGCGACAGGCCGCCCCCACCGGAGTCGGCGGGAACCGGAGCCGGGGCCGCCTGATACCGTGTTCGGCGGCCTCCACTACGACGATGCGCCGATCGATAAGCTCATCGGGATCGCTGAGATCCAGATGGCGTGCCAGGCGTTCCAGATCAATCGGATTCAGCCAGACCTTCTGGCTGCCGCGACAGCATTCGCCGCAGAGTGTGCAATTGAAGATGGAAGTATCGCCGGCCATGAGGCCAGATTAGCCGAAGACAGCTTCGAAGCCAATGTGCTGAGTGTGTTTACCAGACTGAGACAGGAAAGGGAGATTGAAGTCTCTCGCTTGATTTGAAATCTCCCTGGTTCACCTCCGATGGTAAAGAATTTTCCTTGTGACACTTCCCTATTTGACTTAATATTTATAAAAGAGGCTGTAACGATGCTGGAAATCATAAATGTTGTGCTTTCGGCCGAAAAGAATGCGGATTCTCTCTTCGCCC
>JAUVIY010000017.1 GCA_030592625.1 Spirochaeta sp.
GAATGACAATTGCCTGCGGTGACTCCCATACGGCGACTCACGGCGCATTCGGCGCAATCGCTTTCGGTGTAGGTACAAGCCAGGTGAGGGATATTCTGGCTACGCAGTCCATGGCTATTTCCAAGCCCAAGGTAAGACAAATCCTGGTGAACGGCAGGATACCCGATGATCTCGGAGCCAAGGACCTCATCCTGGCCATTATCGGCCGGCTCGGTGTGAATGGCGGCCTGGGATATGCATATGAATACGCCGGTGAAGCCATTGTGGCATTGAGTATGGAAGAACGCATGACCCTTTGCAACATGAGTATTGAAGGCGGTGCCCGTGTCGGATACGTCAATCCGGACGAGACTACCTATGAATGGCTTAAAGGACGCCCTTATATTAAAGATTTCAATTCGATGGTGGCATTCGGTAAGGAAATGACATCCGATACGGATGCCCACTTCGATGATGAAGTAGTATTTGACGCCGCTGAGTTGAAACCCATGGTTACATGGGGAATCAATCCGGGACAGGTTGTCTCGGTGGATGATTCACTGCCGACAATTACATCACTCCCGGCTGAAGAGCGGGAAACGGCGGCGAGGGCGTATGATTACATGGGATTTTCACCCGGTGAGAAAATGCTCGGCAAGAAAATCGATGTTGTTTTCATCGGCTCCTGCACGAATGGGAGACTGACGGACCTGAGGGAAGCAGCCGCCATTGCCAAAGGGCGGAAAGTAGCCGACGGTGTAACTGCGATGGTTGTTCCCGGGAGTCAGGAAGTTGCCGCCGCCGCAGAAGCTGAAGGCCTCGACGTCATATTCACCGAAGCGGGATTCGAGTGGCGGCTTGCCGGATGCTCAATGTGCCTGGCCATGAATCCCGATAAACTTACCGGCAGGCAGCTTTCTGCCAGTACCTCAAACAGGAACTTCATCGGCAGGCAGGGTTCACCTACCGGACGTACCCTTCTGATGAGTCCGGCAATGGCGGCCTCGGCGGCTATATCCGGTGAAATTATGGATATCAGGAAAACGGGGGCCGCGTCATGAGTGAGATCATCAGAAAATTCAGCGGGCAGGGAATCGCCGTCCGGGGAAATGACATCGATACGGACCGCATCATTCCCGCCAGATTCATGAAGTGCGTCACATTCGAGGGGCTGGGAGATTACGCTTTCAATGATGAAAGGATAGACGGAAATGACGTGAGCAAGGGACATCCTTTTGACGACCCCCGCTGGGCCACTCATCCGGTTCTTGTCGGTAATGCCAACTTCGGCTGCGGTTCCTCAAGGGAGCATGCACCTCAGGCACTCAAGGACTATGGGATCCAGGCGCTTATCGGCGAATCCTTCGCGGAGATCTTCGCCGGGAACTGTTCCACTCTCGGGATTCCCGCAGTGACATTGACTCAAGACGACACCGAAGCACTTCAGACATTGATAGAGGGCAGTCCCGAAACCGAAATTGCCATCGACCTTGAGGCCATGACTGTCAGTGCAGGTAAGGAACGCTGGAAGGCTTCCATGCCGGAGTCCTACAGGAATGCTCTTCTTGACGGCAGCTGGGATTCAACGGCCGTTCTCGAAGCCGGTGCTTCCGATATTGATAAGATTGCCACCGAGCTTCCTTATGTCTGATTCGTCCGGCGGGACGGGATAACCGGAAAAACACCGGGAATCTCCGTTCCGCATTGGGGACATCCCCTGCCTGAGATATGTGATTTCGTCCTGTAGTATTCACGTTCAATGACCGGAGTGCGGCATTCAGGACACAGCGTATCATTTTCACGTCCCAGATTACCGATATAAACAAATTTGAGTCTTTCGGCGGCAATACGAAACATACTTTCCATGATGGAAACCGGTGTGGCCGCTTTCCGATACAGGTATGACGGATGATATGCGGAAAGATGCAGAGGAATATCTTTCGAAAGAGAGGCGATCCAGTTGCACATATCGCCGACTTCCTCTTCATTGTCATTATCACCGGGAACAATCAGTGTCGTTAATTCAACCCAGCAATGATCCAGTGCGATTTCTATGAAGCGCCGGACTGTTGCAAGATTCCCTCCGAGCACCTGTTTATAATAATCAGAATCCCAGGACTTCAGATCGATATTCACAGCATCCATTTTCGCCAGCAGTTCTGCAGCAGGTTTCGAATTGAGATTGCCATTTGTCACGAGGACGTTTTTTAAACCGGATTCTGAAGCTTTTTCGGCACATTCCATGAGATATTCAAAATGCACCGTTGGTTCGGAATAGGTGTATGCCAGCATGCCGGCACCGGATAATAAGGCGTGATTGACGATTTCCCCTGCTTCGCTGTACCGGCCGATCGACGGATCCGCCCGTGCAATGTTGTGATTCTGGCAGAACGGACAATGTAGATTGCAGCCGGCAAATCCCACTGACCAGACCATTTCACCCGGGTGGAAGTGATAAAGTGGTTTTTTTTCTATCGGATCCGGTGCTTCTGCGGTAATCATGCCGAAGCCCGGAACTGTCAAAGCTCCCGGAACGGCTTTTCTTGCACCGCAATCACCGCTCTCTCCGGCGGAAAGAAGACAGGCATGGGGACAGAGAAGGCATCTGACGGAATCGTCTTCAACTGTCCACCAGCGTGTTTCGGGCATCAGGTCAGCCCAGTTTGCTTCGGATGTCGTCAACCTTATCGATAGATTCCCAGGGGAACCCGGTGCGGCCGAAGTGGCCGTATGCCGCCGTCTTCTTGTAAATGGGGCGTTTGAGGTCCAGTGATTCGATGATTCCGGAAGGGCTGAGATTGAATATCTCCGGAAGTGCATTTTCGATAACTTCGGCTTCAATCCGGCTTGTGCCGAAAGTGTTTACATAAATCGAAACGGGTTCGGAAACGCCGATGGCATAGGCCAGCTGGATTTCTACTTCGTCGGTGATACCTGCAGCTACGAGGTTCTTGGCGATGTATCGAGCCATGTAAGCCGCCGAACGGTCGACTTTTGAGGGATCTTTACCGGAGAATGCTCCACCCCCATGGCGAGAATAACCCCCGTAAGTATCAACAATTATTTTTCTCCCGGTAAGACCTGCATCTCCCTTCGGTCCGCCGATGACGAACCTTCCGGTCGGATTAATATGATAAACAGTCTTATCACTGAGTAGTTCTTCAGGGAGGGAAGGGCGGATAACAGTTTCAATCAAACCTTCCTGAACCTTGGAATAACTCACGTCCTCCCGGTGCTGATGGGACAGGACCACGGTATCGATATGAACGGGCTTTCCATTATCGTAACGCACTGTGACCTGACACTTGCCGTCGGGTCGAAGAAAATCCAGGAGGCCGGACTTTCTCACTTTTGCAGCTTTTTTCATGATGCGGTGAGAATACTGAATGGGGGCCGGCATCAGTTCATTTGTCTGTCGGCACGCATAACCGAACATAATCCCCTGATCCCCGGCACCCTGTTCCTTATGGAGTCCCGCACCTGCAGTGACACCCTGGGAAATATCTTCAGACTGAGGCTTAATAACCGAAAGAACTGAGCAGGAAACACTGTCGATTCCGTCCGCCGGGTCGTCATATCCGATTTCTTCCAGTACTTCCCGGGCAGTTTGAATTATATCAATATAACCTTTGGTTGTGATTTCACCTCCAACGAGAATAAGTCCTGTTGAAGTGAAGCATTCGCATGCAACCCGGGATTCGGGATCTTCGGCCAGGGCCTTATCCAGAATTGCATCGGAAATGATATCGCATATTTTGTCCGGATGACCTTCACCAACACTTTCCGAGGAGAAAATAAAACTGTCACGATTACTCATGGGGAGACTCTACGATCCTGCCCCAAAAGCGTCAAGAAGATATCCAAAAAACTATATTATAGCGACGTGCAGACTCATTTCATCCAGTAAGCTCTGGAACCCGTCTTCTGCAAAATCGATGAAAGCAAGTGATAAGATTCCTGAATTCCTGATGATCCTGGCTCTGAGGGATAGTAATGACTGGCCGGCTCGCATGGAACCACCTTCAATCACAGTTCCGATATCCAGGCCCATGATATCGCCGGGATCATCCGGACGAAAATCACCCCCCGCCGGCGTGAGTTCAGTGAAACGACCGGAAATCATCCGGAAATCATGGGGATGGCGGAATAAGAAGGAAACCCGATCCCCATCTCCGGGGATCCAGGAGAACGCCCTGGACCGGTCCAGAGGTGTCTTGTACCTATTGATCCGGTTGTCCAGATCCCTGAAATCATCAACGGTTTCCAGACGCTCCGGATAAAGAAGATTCACACCGAGAAACGCCGCTTTGTCGGCTTCCTCAGAGTTGAAGGCATCGTTTACGGTAAGGATTACAACCGCATCTTCCTTGTCCCGAGTATCACGGATCTGTTTGACGATGAGTTTCCAATGCCGAGGGTAGTCGGATGTGCTGCAGACCAGTACATCCGGATTGATTTCCTCAAGATTATCAAGCGCTTTAAGCGGATGAGTGTACTGGATAATTGTATAACCCAGTGAATTGAAAAAGGAAGTAAATCTCGTTTTCAGAGCTTTATCATCGGCAACAATCAGTATGATCACCTGAATCCTATCTCCTTATTATTGACGTATCATAGCGCACAACATGCCATCTTTCATCAGGTTCGGGGGTTTTTTCAAGCCGGAATATATATTGGGTGTTTTGAGCCATTGGCCCTTCGACCGTATCGTATATTCTGGTATTTTCAACGGTAACAGAACCTTCTGAATCAGTGTAGCTCACCCGGGTAATCTTCCAGGTATCGATATCGTGTAACGGTTGTCTTTCTTCATCCAGTTGACCTGATATCAGTTTATTACGGTAATCGGTGAGTATCCTGCGGTGCTCGGTGGAACTCATATTTTTCCATGTGTCCCTGTATTCAGGTAGATTCCGAACCTGATCGGTTGCATCGTAATAACGAAGCGCAATTTCCCAATCTCCTCTCTGTATAGCTCTCAGAAGTTCTGAAATCACATCCGGCGGGTTCAGATCCAGTCGGCCATAACTGGCAGGATCCACATCACCGGCGGCCAGCGCCTCAACTCTCCGTATCTGCCAATAACCCTCTGGATTGTGGAGGTAAAAGCGCAAATCCCTGATAAAACTCTCTCCATAGGGTTCATAGGAAGCTTTGAGTCTTACTCTTGCCTCCCGGGGAAATACCTGTGACGAGATAAGTTCCAACGATGTCACTGGGTGTTCGAATCCCGGGATACTGTTCCAGGATCCTTCACTCAGTAAATTCTCAAGACTTTCGACATCGTCGATGATGCGGGATATTCTGGCCAGGGATTCGAAATCGAGATAGAGCATCGCACGGTTATACCGTGAGTCCCTGCGATTTTCCAGGGTTTCCCTGACAATGCTCCAGGGATCGAGGTCTCTTCTGATGAGCGCATTCCGGACTTCCGTATCGAGCTTATCTTCCCATCGTCTTTCAGTATCAGGTAATACAGAAAGGTCGAGTACCGAATCGGCTTGCACGGCTATGGATTTCTGATCCTTCATTTCAGGATAGAAAGAGCTTGTCAGCCTGTACTGTCCGGGTTTTGTAAGATCAACCCAATCGTTCAATTGAACGGTAATAGACAGTTCCTGCCCCGGGGCCAGGTGGATCACCCGGTAAGCACCTCTTTCGTTCTGTGACGAGACATATCCCTCGGCCGGAGGCATGGGTTCACCGGTAAGCGACCTCAAGTCGAATCCGAAACTCTGTCGCGGATCATCCGCCAGATAGATTGTCACATCATCAGAATTTTCATGATTGACGGGATTGGACATGGTAAGTTTCAACTTAATCTCATCATCATTCCCGGGATAATAGATATTCTTGTTGTGATACCGTATGCTGAAACGCACTTCCGCCTGGGCGGAGAATACCGCGGCAAAAGCGAAGATAAATAATAGGATCGATCGGCGTACCATGGGCCCCCCCCGAGGGTCGTGGTTTATGAGGCTTGTTCAATAAAAATGAAAAGGCCTCTTTCTATGAAAAATATCGGTAAGTCTCTATGTTGAATCAATTCAAATCATCATTAGATAAAGCGTTATCGTCTATTTCAGACTGGAAGGCCCTGAGAAGTGACTGGACGGAGGGACATTTCCCCCTGCAGGCTGCCGGTGTCAGAGGTGCATGGACGGCGGCAATCATCTCCAAACTGGCTTCACTCACCGGCGGTCCATTGTTGGTGATTACACCGGATGAACCGGAAGCCCAGGCTTTGACTTCGGATATAGCTTTATTCACAGACGCCGTTTCCCACTATCCGTGGTGGGGAACCATGCTGTACCGCGGTATATCACCCCAGGCGGCCATTTTTGGTAAGCGGGCTACAGTTCTGGCCGAACTGGCTTCCGGTGAGCGTAAAATCATCGTCACATCTTTGAGAGCGGCCCTGGGCCTCGTTCCACCTCCCCAATCGATCAGGGAATCTCTGACAAGATTGGAAGTCGGCGGAACCATCGATCCGACGACGATTGAGGAGCGCCTTCAAAAATTCGGATATATCCGTGTACCCCGAGTCAGCGTTCCCGGAGAGTTCGCCCTCAGAGGCGAAGTATTGGATGTTGCACCTTTAGGTGAAAGTTTAGCGGTGAGAATCGTGTTCGCCTGGGACGAGGTTGAGGAAATTCGTCTTTTCGATCCTTTAACACAGGCGTCCTCCGAATCTCTGGACCACATTACCCTGCATCCGCTGCGTGAAGTTGTCTGGGATCAACTCGCAGTTACGGCTCTCCGGAGCAATCTGCCGGATAAAGGATTCGAGGAAGTCCTCGAAGCTCTGGGAACCGGACGGGACTGGCGTGGTGAGGAACTCTTCTATCCCCTGGCATTTGAAAGCCGTACCACACTGCAGGGATACCTTCCAGACCGCTCGGCCACCATCTTTCTTGATATTGAAAGGCTCGAGATTGCCGAAGGAAATATGCTCAAGGAGTACAATGAGCTGTACAGTATGGCTATTGACCAAGGTATGGCAATTCCATCCCCCGGTACCCTGATCGCCGATCTGAAATCTTTCATTGAATCCCGAAAACGACGGCTCATAATCCGTACACTCAGGAAAGAGGGCGAGTCGGGCATCTATCATATTCCCTGTGAACCCGGCCGATCCTTCTTCGGTAACATCTCCTTCCTGAAAGAAGAACTGGCCACACTGGTAGAGTCCGGATTCGATATCTACGTCTTCGCTGAAAGCGAATCCCAATCCCAGCGTATCGGTTATCTTCTCAGGGATCAGGATCATGTCCAAGTAGGACCGGCAGCTTTGTCGGCCGGCTTCATGCTGCCCGACGCCAAGATACTGGTGATTCAGGAGAATGAGATATTTGGACGGCGCAAGAGGCCGCCGGCCTCGGTCGGTAAAGCCAAGAGTGCAGTTATCGAATCATTCGTTGATCTGGATCCCGGTGATCTGGTTGTCCATATAAATTACGGAATCGGACGGTTTCAGGGTATCAGGCGAATCAAGGCGGCAGGGGCCGAGCGGGACTACATCACGCTGCAGTACGGAGATGAAGAGACCATATTCATCCCTATTGAGCAGGTTAACCTGATACAGCGCTACATCGGTCAGGAAGGCCGCAAGCCCCGGCTCGACCGAATCGGCGGTCCTTCCTGGGAGAAAAAAAAGGCGAAGGTGAAGAAATCCGTCGCCGATCTCGCCGACAGGCTGGTTAATCTCTACGCCCGCAGGCAAACAACTCTCGGTTATGCCTTTCCGAAAGATGACGATTTCCAGGTCAGCTTCGAGGCCGCTTTCCCCTGGCAGGAAACCGCTGACCAGCTTACCGTCATCGCTGAAGTTAAGGAGGATATGGAATCCCCCAAACCGATGGACAGGCTTGTATGCGGGGACGTGGGTTACGGGAAAACCGAAATTGCGATGAGAGCCGCCTTTAAATCCGTATTGGGCGGCCGCCAGGTTGCATACCTTTGTCCCACCACCATCCTGGCGGAACAGCATCACGAAAGTTTCACTGAAAGGTTTAAGCGTTTTCCGGTCACCGTGGGAATGCTCAGCAGATTCGTGCCACCTGCCGAACGAAAACGTGTACTCCTGGGAATCGAAAGCGGCGAGATAGATGTCGTTATCGGCACCCATCGCATTCTTTCCAAAGACGTCAAGTTCAAGAATATTGGGCTTATGATTATCGACGAAGAGCAGAGATTTGGTGTCAAGGACAAGGAGCGGCTCAAGGAACTGAAAGCCTCAGTCGATTGTCTTACCCTTTCTGCGACTCCGATTCCCCGGACTCTACATATGTCGCTGGTGAAGATTCGGGACATGTCGCTGCTTAACACAGCACCGAGCAACCGACGCCCCATCGAAACTTTTATACAGGAGTTCGAACCCAAGCTCGTTTCCCGGGCCATTCGCCGGGAAGTAGAGCGGGGAGGGCAGGTTTTCTACCTCCACAACCGCGTGGAGACTCTTGCACAGGTTCAGACCTTCCTCAGAGACCTCGTTCCCGAAGTATTCGTTGAAATCGCACACGGACAGATGTCCGCCCGACAGCTCGAGGACATCATGCATCGGTTCGTCCACGGAGCTTTCCAGGTGCTGGTATCCACTACCATCATCGAAAACGGTATCGACATTCCCAATGTCAACACAATCATCATTAACCGTGCCGACATGTACGGTATCAGCCAACTCTACCAGCTCCGGGGCCGTGTTGGACGTTCCGGTCGTCTGGCTTATGCTTTCCTTCTTTACCCGGAAGACCGGGAAATCAGCGAACTGGCTATGAAAAGACTTCAGGTTATCAGCGATTTCACCGAGCTGGGTTCGGGCTTCAAGATCGCAATGAAAGATCTCGAAGTCCGCGGAGCTGGAAATCTTCTTGGTTCCCAGCAGTCCGGAGACGTCTATGCCGTTGGTTTCGATCTTTATCTCCGGCTCCTGGAAGACGCCATAAAAGAGAGAAGCTCTGAAGATCAGGAAGAAGAAATCCCGGAAACCTATCTTGAGCTGGACTACTCCGGTTTTATCCCCGACGCGTACATCAGGGATGAATCCGAGAAGATGGAAGTCTATAAGAAAATCGCAGCGGTTGAAGAAGATGTCGATCTTGAAAGGCTCCATGCTGAAATGCATGACCGTTTCGGACCCCTGCCCGATGAAGTTCACAGCCTTATCTCGATGGCGGAGATCCGCATTATCTGCCGGAAACTGAAGATTGCCAATCTCAAAGAGCGGAAAGGCAATGTCCAGATTATCTTCGGCAAGGTTTCACTCATCTCAGTTGACAAGGTTATTAACCTGATGAAGACCGCGGGAGGCCGGGTGAAACTGAATCCTGCCAGACCCGATGGGCTTCTTATGGAAACAGGAGACGTCGGCCTCAAGGAAAAATCGGAGTTTATCAAGGAGAGGCTGGAAGCGCTTCTGTAGCATCGGATTCCACCATTTGACTCAATCCCTACCCGACATATAACATAGCTCCATGTCCGACAACTTTCGCCGTATCAGGAGTTACGTTATCAGGGTTGCCAGGATGTCCGAGTCTCAGAAGAAGGCATATTCCGAACTTCATCCGAACTGGGTCATTCCGTTCGACGGGAATCAATTGGATTGGGATGATCTTTTTCCCGGAGCCTCAAAGCGGATTGTCGAGATCGGATTCGGAATGGGTGATGCGACTCGGCAGGTTGCAGCGGAAAACCCGGACTGGGGTATACTGGGTATCGAAGTTCACAAGCCGGGTGTGGGGAAACTTCTCTGGTGGATCGATCAGGAGAAGCTCGGAAACCTTTACATCGTCGAACATGATGCAGTGGAAGTACTATCCGACATGATTCCAGCCGATAGTGTCGATGGTTTTCATATCTGGTTTCCGGATCCCTGGCCGAAAAAAAGGCATCATAAACGACGCCTTATTCAATCTGAATTTGTCGAATTGTTGAAACGGGCACTGAAACCCGGGGCTTACATCCATGCCGCGACTGATTGGGAACCTTATGCGGAACATATTTTGTCCGTATTGAGAAACGCAGAAGGCTTGAAAAACCGTTTCATCGATTGGGCAATAAAACCGGATTATCGACCCGATACGAAATTCGAGAATCGTGGGATTGCTGCCGATCGTACGATCCGGGACATCATATTCGAAAAGGAGAAGACATGAGCGACGATAAGATTAATCCGTTTCTAGCCAAGTACGCGGAGATTGCCGACAGGCAGAACCGCATACCTGCAGAGCTGTATGAGAAATATTCCGTGAAGAGAGGCCTCAGGAATACAGACGGTACAGGCGTTCTGGTCGGTCTGACCGAAATAGGCCAGGTGCACGGCTACATCATGGATGAAGGTGAAAAAGTATCAGTACCCGGTGTACTCCGTTATCGCGGTATCGACCTGAAGGATATCGTTCAGGGCTTTCAGAACGAAGGCCGTTGGGGTTTCGAGGAAACGGCGTTCCTGCTTCTTTTCGGTTACCTTCCGGAGGAACAGGAACTTGAAGACTTTACATCCCGACTCGGGGAGCTGAGAGAATTGCCCAGGAACTTTGTCGAAGACATGATACTCAAAGCTCCCAGTGACAATATTATGAATAAAATAGCCCGATCCGTTCTCTCTCTTTATTCATACGATTCTTCAGCCGACGCCACCGACATTCCGAATGTCCTGAGACAGAGTGTTCATCTGATCAGCCGTTTCCCATCCATCGCCGCCTATGCCTATCAGGCCAAGAATCACTATTTCAACGGAGCAAGCCTGCACCTGCATTCGCCGGATTCGAAAAAAAGCACTGCCGAAAACATGTTAATGATGACTCGCGAGAAACAGTCCTATACCCGGCAGGAGGCTGAAATCCTCGACCTCTGTCTGGTACTTCATGCCGAGCACGGAGGTGGTAACAACTCAGCATTCACCACACATGTGGTGTCTTCTTCCGGAACCGATACTTATTCCGCTATAGCTGCTGCCGTAGGTTCCCTGAAAGGTCCGCTTCATGGCGGCGCCTCTAAAATGGTCCGTACGATGATGAGAGACATCATGGAGAACGTGAAGGACTGGTCAGATGAGGATGAGGTCAGTACGTACGTTACGAGAATCCTGAGAAAAGATGCATTCGACGGTCGTGGCCTGGTCTATGGTATGGGTCATGCAGTTTATACTCAATCCGATCCCCGGGCGGAGCTTCTCAAGACCAAAGCAGCCGAATTGGCCGTGACGTCGGGCAGGTTAGACGAATTCGGCCTCTATCAGATTGTTGAAAAGATAGCTCCTATTGTATTCGCCGAAGTGACCGGCAAATCAAAAGACCTTTGTGCCAACGTCGACTTCTACTCCGGATTTGTCTATTGCTGTCTCAATCTTCCCCGTGAATTGTTCACACCGATATTTGCCGTTTCGCGTATTGCAGGCTGGTGCGCCCACAGAGTTGAGGAAATCGTCTCAGGCGGACGGATTATCCGCCCGGCTTATCGCAGTATTACCAGAACCCGGCCTTATCTGTCGATGAACGAACGTAAATAGGAATTATTAAAAAAGGGGCCGTCCTTTACGGGTCGGCCCCAACTCCTTTTCATTGCTGTAACTGCCTGGTTGAGTCTCCCTGGATCTTTGTACTTACTTATTACTGTCCGCAATAATGTCCTGGGCCACTTTCCCCGACACCGGATCGTAGTGGCTGAACTCTACCTCATAGGCTCCTGTTCCTGATGTGAGGGATTTCATATCAATGGCATATGTGAGCAATTCACCCTGGGGGACGACGGCCTTGATGGATTGAATACCGCCGCCTATGGGTGACTGGTCCTGTACCCGGCCACGTTTACTTGACAGATCGGAAAGTACATCGCCCAGATACTGGTCTTCCACGAAAACCGTCAGATTGATCATGGGTTCCAGCAGAACAGGTCTGCATTTTTCATATGCCTGCTTCAGCGCATTCTTGGCTGCAAGTTTGAAGGCCATCTCAGATGAATCGACAGGATGCTCCTTGCCGTCGAAGACACTCACACCGATATCTACCATGGGATATCCGGCGAGAAAGCCTTCCTGCATGGCCTCTCTGAGCCCTTTTTCGATTCCGGGGAAATAACCGCGGCTGATGGCTCCGCCCTTTATATCTTTGGTCATTTCGAAGTCATCGCCCCTGCTGAGGGGTTTGGCCTTGATAAGGACCCGGGCGTATTGCCCATGGCCGCCGGTCTGTTTTTTATGTGTGTATTCGGCTTCGGCGGATTTTGTGATGGTTTCGCGATAAGGCACCCGTGGTTTTCTGGTAATAATTTGTATCTTCGAATCATTGAAGAGCTTATCAAAGATGCTGTTCACATGCATCTCACCCATACTTGCGATAACCGTTTCCTTGGTTTCCTCATCAAATCCGATAGTGAAGGTAAGGTCCTGCTCGGCGATGCGGTGCAGGTAATCGTTCATTTTGTCCTCGTCCTTCTGGTTTTCGGCACTGATGGCCAGGGAATGGACGGGAGAGGGAAGCGCAAGGGGCTTAAAATGTACACCTGCGGCTGATGCGGTAATCGAATCGTTGGTATGCACCGATTCCAGCTTGACGACGGCACCGAGGTCGCCGGCAACAAGCTCAGTGGTTTCCTTGAGGTTCTTTCCGTTAATGTGAAACAGCTTGGAAATACGTTCTTTCTTCTCCGCCCGGGTATTGAATACCTCACCGGATTTGAGGACTCCGCTGACAACCTTGATATAGCTGATCTTTCCGGAAAACTTGTCGATTGATGTCTTATATACGAATCCGGAAAAATCTCCCGACGCATCGTATGCTATGGGCTCGCCATCTTCCAGCGGTTCGCCCTCACGTCCGGGAGCGGGGCAGAGCTCGGTCAGGATATCCAGCAGGTCGCTGATGCCGGATCCGATTTCGGCAGAACCGCAGAGTACGGGAATAAAGGTGTTGTCGGCCATGCCCTCTTTCAGACCCTTTAAGATGTCCGACCCTTCAAGTGTTCCATTGTCGAAGAACTTTTCGGTAAGTTCGTCGTCGCCTTCAGCGGCCATTTCAATGAGCTTCTCACGCCATTGGGCGACTTCATCACTCATATCGGCGGGTATCTCAGTTTCTTTACCACCGGCTTTGACGGCTTTCATGTGAAGCAGATCGACGATTCCTTCGTGTGAAGCACCCTGTCCGAGTGGAAGATTCAAGGGTATGACAGTGACTTTGAAGGCTTCTTTGATTTCATCGAGGGATTTCTGAAAAGCAGCCCGGTCCTGATCCATTTTATTAATGAATACGACACGGGGCAGTTTTCTAATGTCCAGCCTCCGCCAGAGTTTGACGGTTTCGATCTGAATACCCGCAGATGCACTGATAACCATAACGGCGGTTTCGGCAGCTCTGAATGAAGCAACTACCTCGCCGACGAAATCAGAGGATCCGGGGGTATCAAGGACATTAATTTTCACGTCCTTCCATTGAAGGTTCATGAGGCTGGTGTGAAGTGAGAACTTGTGCTCGATCTCATCATCCTGGTAATCACTGATAGTCCGGCCGCTGTCGATGCTTTCGGGTTTGGATATGATTCCAGCCCTGAACAGCATTTGCTCCACCAGAGTCGTTTTACCTGTGTTTCCGTGTCCGCAAATAGCGACATTACGGATGGCGTTCATGGAAATTGCCATGAAAGATCCTCCTTGTTTAATAAAAAATATTTTGGAACTAACGAATCCTACGATAGGTTCATCAAGTCGTCAAATGAAATCGAACCATGATAAAAAAGGGGCCGCCTTATGAGACAGCCCCCTTTTTATCCCTTTACACGATTCTAAAGTGTGTCGTTTGTTTTTAGAAAATTGGCTTTTCCCGCACCTTTGGCAAAAGATAGCCGGAGCTGAGTATCACTAGTCATCTCGTACTCGAAAGCATCGACATTGAGCAGTTCCACCATTTGGTCGGCGAAGGAACCGGGACCGCAGTTGGAACTTGAAACATTATTGATCGACAGGGTGAATACATTACCAATACTGCGCCAGGATCCGCTCCCCTGACGGCAGTCAGCCTTAATTTTCATCATACCGTCTTCTTCGAGAGTAAGTAGGTAAGAGGAGGCCTCTGCACCGGTATCTACATTCCGACCGGTCAGCTCCACGCTGAGCCAGTGCCACCGTCCGACAAGACTATGGTCGGAAGTTGAACTATCGATGTATTTGCCGGCGAATACCATTGCTGTACTTAGGAGCAGGACTGTCAGTAACAGAATTTTTTCAATCGTTTCCTCTGGATTCAGTTGATTAAGGCATAATATATTCATTAATCAATTTTCCGCAACTAACTGGTTTTGTCCGCGAAATGGCTGAATTCCATCGAGAATGTTCCGCGCCCCTGGGTCAGGCTCCTGAGCGTTGTTGAATAACCGAACATGTTTACCAACGGAGCTTTTGCCTTCACAAGCTCATATAAGGGTCTGGATTCCATACTTTCAATATGTCCCCCCCGTTGACTCAGATTGCTGATGACATCTCCAACTTGTTCTCCCGGGCACATGACATCGACTTCCATGACAGGTTCCAGGAGAATGGGAGATGCATTTCTGCAAGCCGAGTCGTAACCGAGAGATGCTGCTGCCTCGAATGCAATTTCACTGGCGCTTATTTCCTGGAATTTTGCGTCCGTCAGGGTGACTTTAATATCTACTGTAGGGTATCCCATGATGATACCCGAAAGAAAAGATGCTTCCACACCTCTTCTAACGGCATCCTGGAAGTTAGCAGGCAGTTTCCCCCCGGTTAATTCGGACTCGAAATGGTTGCCTTCACCGCGTTTCCGGGGTTCAACCTTGAGGGTTACCGTCGCCTCATGTTCCTTTCCGGCAAGGGTGCGCTGGTATGTTTCGGTATGGGTAAATGATTTCGTGACTGATTCCCTGTAGGTCACCTGGGGCTTACCGACATTGGCTGCAACTTTATATTCCTCGAGTACCCTCGTAACCAGGACATCGAGATGGAGTTCTCCCATCCCGGAAATGATAAGCTGTCCTGTCTCCTCATTTTCTTTCACTGCGAAGGTGGGGTCTTCCTTGCGGAGATTTTCGAGTGAGCTTATCAGTTTTTCCTGATCGCTTATGGTCTTCGGCTCAATGGCCACCGAAATGACCGGCTCGGGGAATTTCATGTCCTCAAGGATTACCGGATATCCTTCGGATGCCAGAGTCTCACCGGTACGGGCTTGCTTCAACCCTATGGCGACCCCGATATCACCAGCCCGCAGTTCGGAAATCTGCTCGTGGTGATTTGCATGCATTCGCAACAACCTGTTTACCCGTTCCCGCTTCCTGTCATTAACAATCAGGACGGCGGTGCCTGATTTCAGCACACCCGAATAAACTCTCAGATAACAGAGCATTCCCATTTCTCTGTCATGCTGAATTTTGAATATCAGAGCAGAAAGATTCTCTTTATCGTTTCTCGGGATTTCGATTTCTTCGTTCTTCTTTCCGTGAAGGGCGGGAATCGGGGCCAGCTCCTCAGGTGTGGGCAGATAATTCAGAACCGCATCCAGAACAGGCTGAACTCCCTTGTTCTTCAGAGATGAGCCTACCAGGACGGGAACTATTTCCTTGGAAATGGTGGCTTCCCGCAGAGTCTTTTGAATCAGATCAGATCCGACCGGTTCTCCTTCGAGATAGAGATCGGTGATTTCTTCACTGAAGGATGAAAGGCTGTCAAGAAGCTTGTCCTGCCACTCCTCCGCAATTGATCGATTTTCGTCCCGGATATCGGAGAAGCGGATTTCCATTCCCTCAGGATCCAGGTCCCAATGCAATTCCTGCATCCTGATGAGATCTATATTTCCCTCATATCCTGATTCGGCACCGATGGGAATGGACAGAGGAACGGGTACAGTATCAAGTTTCTCACGGATTTCCTTGATTACGGCAAAGAAATCAGCGCCGATTCGATCCATCTTGTTAACATAAGCGATACGGGGAACGCCATAGTGATCTGCCTGGCGCCAAACAGTTTCTGACTGTGGTTCAACACCACCCACTGCACAGAAGACACCCACGGCACCGTCCAGTACCCTTAAGGAACGTTCTACTTCTGCCGTGAAGTCAACATGTCCCGGAGTGTCGATAATATTGATCTGTGTATCATCCCAAAAGCAGGTAGTAGCTGCCGATACGATGGTGATGCCCCGATTCTGCTCCTGGGTCATCCAGTCCATCGTTGCTGTGCCTTCGTCCACTTCGCCTATGCGGTGGCTTTTGTGTGTATAAAATAGAAAACGCTCGGTAGTCGTTGTTTTACCGGCGTCGATATGAGCTATTATGCCGATGTTACGGACAGTTTTACTCCGCTCTGCCATGTTATGATACAGCTCCATCAAATTATTTCGGGGTAGAGATTAGCACGGACTATACACGGTGGGCAACGCAGACAGTGCCGGTCACTTACTTGATTGAATCTTCTAGACACGGTTAGGCTTTGTATTATGAAAAAAGCCAGCGATATTGAACCAACAGTCTGGAAGGCCGTTGAAGATGCCGTTCTGTGTTTCATAAGAAACCGAACCGAAAGTAAGATTCTTCTGATACACAAAAAAACAGGATTGGGTGCGGGACTGATTAATGCGCCTGGTGGAAGGATTGAGAAAGGGGAGACACCGGAAGCGGCAGCTGTCCGTGAGACTTACGAAGAAGTGGGTTTAAAGGTTGGAAACCTCATCCATGCCGGTGATCTCTATTTTCAGTTTACAAACGGCCATTCTATTCGCGGATATGTGTTTCAGACGGAAACATGGTCGGGAGAACCGGTGGAAACGATCGAAGCAGACCCTTTCTGGTGTGAAGAGACTGACGTTCCGTATGAAAAAATGTGGACAGATGATTCCTGGTGGCTGCCCCACATGCTGGCCGGTCGGCCATTCAGGGGGAGATTCATATTTGATGAGGAAAACATGATCAGTATGAGCCTTGATGTCGAGGCTCCGAATTCAGAAAAAGACAGGAAACGAATTCCAAGAGGAGTGACACATGAGTAATACAATTTTCGATAAAATTCTGGCTGGTGATATCCCCGTTGACTCAGTTTATGAGGACGATGACATTCTTGCGTTCAGTGACATTAACCCAAAAGCTCCATTTCATGTACTTGTTATACCGAAAAAACGCGCTTCCCGCTTTTCCGAACTTTCAAGCAGGCCTGTTGAGGAAACCGGGCGATTTTTTGCAGCCGTGTCCAAAGTTGCCGCATTATTGGATCCGAACGACAACGGATACCGTGTTGTCATCAACAACGGATCCGACGGCGGACAGGAAGTTGAGTATCTCCATGCTCATATCCTCGGCGGTCGGAAACTCACCTGGCCACCAGGCTGATACCTATCATGCACATTCAATACCTGAAGGAATTCAGATTTCTTTTCCTCATGGTACTACTGACTTCAGGTTTCGCTTTTGCCGGTGCTGCGGATCTATCTTCCCATGAGGCGGTCAGGGTTCTTGTTGAAATAAACAACATACGAAAGCGCCATAACCTTCAGGAGCTGATAACTGAAAGCTCCGCCTCCGTTTCCGCAGTCATTCATTCTCAGGAGCTGGAAGGACGACAGACTCTGAGTCATTGGGGCCTGGACGGATCCAGGGTAACAGAAAGATATCGTGCTGCCGGAGGAACAGGACTGAGGGCTGGTGAGAACCTCGGAGCAGGTGATTCAATTGATTCAATCATCGATGCATGGATGCAGAGCCCGTCGCATCGGAATAATATACTCAATCCTGATTGGTTCAGCGCCGGTGTTGGACATCTGCAGACTGACGGCGGCCGAATCATTCTGGTAGTCGTATTCAACAATTCCAGATGGGAGCAGACATCAATCCGGATTGTAGGTTCATTGGTTGAAATTGAGGGCTATGTCATCCTGTCTCCGGGACTTTTCCCTGAGAAAATATTTTTTTCAGTCGACGGGAACGATATTTCCCCGATTTTCGCTGCTCTTTCGGGAAGCGACAGGATCAGAGTTCATTTCGAGATATCTCAACCTGCTGAATGGGAAAGTGACAGGATCGCAGCCATACCCCTCTTCGTGACAGAGTCTGGAGAATCACATCAGACAGATTTGCTTTTCTTCCCGCCCCTATGAGTCTTCTTAATGACTCCTGAAATCGGATATTGTTAAGATATGAGTATTGTAGCTGTCAGAGGTGCCGTTTCTCTTGAAGAGGGCCTTGATGAAGGTCTTCGAATGATTGATGCCGTCGGTGAACTTGTTATATCCCTCACAGAAGCCAACGGTTTTTCACCTGATGATGTCATCAGCATACAGTTGACACAAACCTCC